>NZ_JAVRKK010000002.1:0-77179 GCF_031962545.1 Candidatus Igneacidithiobacillus taiwanensis | reverse complement strand
TTTGCCACCAGCACTCACCATCCACGCCACCGCACGTCTCCAGCCTTGGTTTTTTCTTCCTGGCGGGATTCCTCACGCAGAGGCAAGTGGGGTGCTCTTTATCGGCGCGCGAGATGATCTCGCCAAAGAAGAGCGAGCGCTATTACTCACCCTCACTGAAATCTTTCGGGAAATGCTCTCAGACCATCGCCAATTGCGGCAACGTCGCTATTTTGCGGCAAAATTCCATGATCTCTTCGACAGTGTGCCCACTGGCATCGTTGTCATCGAGGGCGACGGTCTGACTGGTCATGTAAATCAGTCTGCTGCGCAACTCTTGGGTTGCGAGGCTGGAATAGCCACAGTGCCTACTATCGCCGCGGCAATGCAACGTCTACGAGCTAGCTGCGACAACGCAACTGCGCTCCAAGAGGCTTGTGCAGGACTCGCGCATGACCTGAATTTTACTGCGCGCTTGGATTGGCAGTTGGCTGGACGCACTCTGAGTGTCGACACCCACCCCGTGCTGGGCGATGGGCGCCAAGGGCGTATTTGGATTTTTGAGGATGTCACGGATGCACGGCGTCGCGAGGCAGAGCTCCGGGAACTCGCCCAGCACGATACGCTCACCGGTGCCTATAATCGCCAATTCCTGAAAACGCAGTGCGAAGCCATCATCAGGGCCGCGGCGGAAAGGAACAACGCTCTCGCCGTTTTGATCCTTGATATCGACCATTTTAAACGGGTCAACGACGAAAATGGCCACTCGTGTGGTGACGCCGTTTTGCGTGCCGTGGTCGAGAGGCTAAGCGCACGTTTACGACGTCGTGACGGAGGGACCCTACTTCGCTGGGGTGGAGAAGAGTTTGTCGTTTTGATGCCCACAAAAGATCCCGAAGAGGCACGCCAGGTGGCAGAGCGCCTACGTCAGAGTATCGCACAGCAACCCATCCAAGTGGCTGAGCGTTCATTACCAGTCACCATCAGTATAGGAGGTACCCTATATCGATGCGGAGAGGATCTGATTATCGACACCATCACCCGCGCTGACAGGGCCCTGTATCGCGCCAAACAAGAAGGACGTAATCGCTGCATTTGGAGCTAAAAACGAGACTTTTCTGACCGGGGGATGATCATGTACGCCTGCAAACCAGAAAGAGACCACAAAACGGGAATCACCTTGCTCGAATCTGAGAGCATGGTTTTTCATTGCAACCACTACAACCGTTTTTTACAACTGGTAGTAGAGGATTGCCACTATATTCAGCACGAACCCATCCTCCAGAACTCTGCGGCAGAAGTCGTCTATAGACAGTTGTGCCATGCTATTCAAAAGCATCCAGAGTGGAGTATAGAAGAGCGCCTGGGGTGCGCGGAAACCATTTATCGTTATTGTGGTTTTGGTGACTTGCACCTACTGCCGGCGGCCACCATCTTGAGAGAGTCACCGGTCGTAGTCAGTGAGCAGCATTCCCATTATGGAAGCGCTCTGCGACTCAACTATGGCCATCGGCGCAATCCTGGTGAATTCTTCGATCTTGGATTTGCCATCGGTGCCGTAGCTGCTAGCGTAGACCATGGAATCACCGGGAGAATCGCCAGTAGGAGTGGTGAAGAAGTGATTTCTCTCGGCGGAAATCAGACGAGTTTTCCCCTTTTTCCGGCCGACATCAAAGAGGAATTTCCACTCGGCACACCCTCGTTAGCCCCCATTGATCTACCTGCAGACGCTTATGAAATAGAAGAACGAACCTTCGCCCTTCATGTGGACGAGGACCAGATCATCGAGGCCGTAACCTCCTTACCCCTGGCAGGTAACGAGCACGGGTTGATACCAGCTTTTGGCGTCTATCTCACCCGCCATTACGCAGATTATTACAATCTCGTTTCATTTCGTTTTGAGGAAGCCTTGGCACAGGCCCTGAGTACGCACAAATATCTTGGGGAAATGCTCTGGTACGAGTATCCAAGCCTCTTTTTCTATAAGGAGAAATTCAGTCACCTACAGGGGAAAGTATTGGCCAAGACCTTGCTCATCGAGGCCGGACACATCTGCGGATTCAACACCATGGGAGGCATTATGCGCTCCGATGCCTGGTATCAACTCGTGGTCCCACAACTAAAACAGCGCGAAGATTGGCTGGCAGGCATCATCGCCTGTATCAATGCGTTGGGTTGGGGAATCTGGCGTATTGTAGAGATCGAGCCCAACGAACGCTTGGTCGTGCGCGCTTGGCATCCATATGAATCATTGGGTCATTTGCGAGCCTTCGGTCGCGCCGATCATCCGGTGGACTACCTCATGACCGGCATTTGCGCTTCTCTGATGAATCTTCTCTACAGCGCAGATATCACCGAAAAGCCAGATCTCACCCTAGATTTCTACTACCGGGTGAATCGCTCCAAAGATGGTTTCTGGGGACATCAGACCCGCTGCGTGGCGATGGGAGACCCCTATTCCGAAGTGGTCGTAGAACGCAACATCATTTGACCAACGTCTTCTAAACCCCCCAGTTTCTAGACACCGACGAGTGCCGAAAAGAGGCTCGCGGTGTCCATAAACAAATCTACCTATCAAAGTCCCATAAACGGCACGGTATGCGATGTGCCCAACGACCGCTTCCGCTGCCAACTCGTCATGGGTATTCGCCGGTCTGATGGGTGAACGGCACCAAATATAAAGAATCGACTCGGGAGGCCGAGCCTCGTGCTCGACCTTATGTTGCGCGGAACAAGCGATTCTCCCGCTACCTGCCCGCCGCCGCTAGGCAAAGCGCGGGATGCAGCCGGCCCGTCAATTACCAACCCGCAGGCGGGAGCGTAAGCGCAGGGCGAGCTTTTCGCCTAAAACGGCTGCCACCCCCATGGGGCTCACGAACGGCCCATGTGCATCGCGGTAGGCGATCAAGGCTTCGGCGCGTTTTTTGCCAACGCCGGGCAGGCAGCGCAGGGTCTCTGCTGCGCTCTGGTTGATGTCGATGGTTTCCGGGCAATCCAAGTGCTCCCGGGCAGCAACGGGGGTCGCCACCAGGAGCAGGAGCAGCAAAACGAGGGGCATCTCAGCCCCCGAGGGCGGCGCGAATCTGCTTGCCCAGGGCGGCACGTTCCTCGGCGCTGCTCTCTCGGGCATTGGCAAAATTGAGGTCGCTGATGGCGGTCATGGGTACCAGATGCACATGAGTGTGGGGAACTTCCAAACCCGCCACCATCACCCCCACCCGCAGGCAGCCAGTGACCTTTTCTAGGGCCGGGACGAGACGCTTGGCAAAGGGCAAGAGCCCGGCCAAGGTGGCATCGTCGAGGGTGAAGATGTAGTCGTGCTCCAGCTTGGGGATGACCAGGGTATGCCCGGGCCGAATGGGGCGGATGTCGAGAAAAGCCAGGTAATGCTCATCTTCGAGGAGCTTTTCGGCCGGAATCTCGCCGCGGATGATTTTCGTGAACAGGGTGCTCATGGCAGTTCTCCTCAGAGTGTTTGCAAGACCGCGCGCGCGGCTCGGATGGTTTCGTCGATGATGGCATCGCTGTGGGCAGCAGAAACGAAGCCCGCCTCGTAGGCACTGGGGGCAAGATAGACGCCGGCATCGAGGAGGGCATGGAAGAAGCGCGCGTAGCGCTCCTTGTCCGCGGCCATGACATCGGCAAAGGTATGCACCGGGCCGGGATGGAAAAAGAGCCCAAACATGCCGGGCACCTGGGTGAGGGTCATAGGCACCCCAACCGCCGCCGCGGCCGTGCTGAGGCCGGTGCAAAGCCTTTCGGTCTGGGCCGCCAGGCGCTCGTGAAAGCCCGGTACTTGCAGCAGCTGCAGGGTGCGTAGTCCTGCCGCCATGGCCAGCGGATTACCGGCGAGAGTCCCCGCCTGATACACCGGACCGGTGGGCGCCAGATACTCCATGATGCGACGGGAGCCACCCAGCGCCCCCACCGGCAGGCCACCGCCAATGATCTTGCCCAAAGTCGTGAGGTCTGGGCGAATGCCGTAGAGGGCCTGGGCACCGCCCGGCGCCACCCGAAAACCGGTCATTACTTCATCGAGAATGAGTAGCGCCCCGTACTGGTCGCAGAGCCGCCGCAAGCCCTCGAGAAAGCCTGGCACGGGCGGCACGCAGCCCATATTGCCGGCAATGGGTTCGACGATGATGGCGGCAACCTGCCCGCCTTGGGCGGCCATGGCTGCCTCCACGGCGGCCAAGTCGTTATAGGGCAAGACCAAGGTCTCCCGACTCAGCTCGACCGGCACACCAGCGCTGGAAGGCTGCCCCAGGGTGAGGGCACCCGATCCCGCCTTGACCAAGAGGCTGTCGCTGTGGCCGTGGTAGTTGCCCTCGAACTTGATGATGCGCTCCCGACCGGTGTAGCCGCGGGCCAGGCGAATGGCGGTCATGACCGCCTCGGTGCCGCTGCAGGTCATGCGCAGCATTTCGATAGTGGGCATGAGGGCGCAGACGGTTTCGGCTAGTTCGAGTTCGATGGCGGTGGGGGCGCCAAAACTGAGGCCCTTTTGCATTTCTGCCGCCACCGCGGCGAGGATCTCGGGGTGGGCATGGCCGTGGATCATCGGCCCCCAGGAGCCGACATAATCGATGTAGCGTCGTCCCTCCACATCCCAAAGGTAGGGCCCCTCGGCGCGGGCGATGAAGCACGGGTCACCGCCCACGCCGCGAAAGGCGCGCACCGGCGAGTTCACCCCGCCCGGAATACGGCGTTGCGAGGCAGCGAAAAGTTCGGCATTGCTGGTCATGGCTTCTCCCTTACGAGCCCTAGAAAAGGCGCCTGCAGCTGGCGGGTTGCGGCGGCCACGTCTGCTGCGCCAAAGAGGGCGGAAATGACCGCCGCGGCATCGGCGCCGGCGGCAACCACCTCTGCGATAGTATCCTGCCCTATCCCACCGATGGCTACCAGCGGCACCCCCAAGGGCTTGGCGGCGGCGAAGAGGCCGAGGGGTGCGCGCCGCGCCTGCGGCTTGCTGGGCGAGGGGTAGACGGCACCAAAAGCGACATAATCGGCGCCAGCCGCCACCATCGCCTGGGCGCGTTCGAGATCGTTGTAGCAAGAGGCACCAATGAGCACATCGGCACCAAGGTAGGCGCGTAAGCTGGCAACATCGGGGTCATCTTCGCCGACGTGGATGGCGGCGGCGCCGATGTCGTGGGCAAGCTCGGCATCGTCATTGATGACGAGAAGGGCATCGTAGTCACGACAGAGGGCCTGCAAGGCGCTCGCCTCGGCACGACGGCGGGCGGCATCGGTACTCTTGTCGCGGTATTGGAGCAAGCGCAGGCCCGCCCGCAAGGCCTCTTCCACCCGCACGAAGAGCGCCTGACCCGGCAAGAGCTGCGCGTCGGTGATGCCATACAGGCCGTGGATTCGCTCCGCCGCTTGCCTCATGGTCGCGCCTGCCAGCGGTCGAGAAAATACTGCCCCTGCCCCGGGGCGTAGGCCGCTTGCACCGCGGCGTGGGTAAAGTTCAGGGCCACCGCCACCGCAGCCGACATCTCCTGGCCCAGGGCTAGGCCGGCAGCGATCGCGGTAGAGAGGGTGCAACCGGTACCATGAAACTCGCCCTCCCGCCGCGGCTGCAAAAATTGCTCCACCAAGCGGCCGCGCTGGTAGAGGCGATTGTCGATAAGCTGCCCGGGTCCATGGCCGCCGCTGATGAGTAGCCACTCACTCGGCCAGTCTCGTGCCGCGGCATCGGCACTATTGGCTCCGCTGATGCGGCAGGCTTCGGGCAGGTTGGGGGTAGCAATCTGTGCCCGCGGCAGGAGGCGCTCGCGCAGAAAGGCGAGGAGTTCGGCCGACGCGAGTTCTTCCCCGGCGCCGGAACGCCAGAGGGGGTCGAGGACCACCGGGAGCTCGGGCCGTGCCGCGAGCAGCTCCAACACCACCTGCGCCGTCGCCAAGGAACCCAGCAGGCCGATTTTGACGGCGGCAATGGCAAAATCAGCCCACAGCGTCTCGATCTGGGCGCCGACATCGGCGGCGGCAAGGGCTTGCACCCGGCGTACACCGCGGGAGTCTTGTACCGTCCACGCGCTCAAGACGGTACAAACGTGTAGCCCAAGGGCCGTTCCGGTCAGGAGGTCTGCCTGCAATCCGGCCCCGGAGCTGGGGTCCGCACCCGCTATACTGAGCAGTACCGGTCGGGAAGGGGGGAGCGAAGAGGGCATGGTTCTCGGCAGGAAAATTGCTAGTTACCAAGGCGAAAAAGCAAAAAGGGAGGTGTATCACCATGCGGCAATTGCCGGAGCTGAGTATAGCAGAAAAATTGGTCCATACCGGCTTTATTTTTCTGGTCGGTTTGGGACTATTGGTGGCGGAAGCGTACGTCTACGTGACGGTGGGCGGAAAGCAAGGACTGACGGTACAAGCGGTGACCGAACATTATTATGGCAACCGAAGTTCCTCTACCTTACAGACGGTACTGCCTAGGATGATGAGTTTTGCCGGCATGCCGGCGAGTGAACAGCCGAAGATGACGGCGGCGGTCAATCATTGGATCGCCAATGGCGAGAGCAAGGCCGAGTATGAGAGTAGCATCAAGCCGCTCATTGCTGCGAACTGCCTCAAATGCCATAGCGTTGCCATGAGTGCGCAACTGCACAACCCACCCTTGGCAAGCTATGACGATGTGCGCAAGGTGGCACAAGTGGATACGGGCATGAGCCTCAGTTCTATGCTCCTCAACGGTATGGTGCATTTGACCATGCTCGGGGTGATCTTCTGGATTGCCGGTTGGATCTTCAGCAAGGCGCGCTTCCCAAGCCTGCCCAAGTATGTGCTGATCATCCTGCCCTTCATCGCCATGAGCATCGATTTTGCCGGCTGGTTTCTCACCCACCAAAACCCCATCTTTGTCTGGATGGTCCTGATCGGCGGCGCCCTCTCCTGTCCTGTCGCCCTTCTCGAGATGTTCCTCAGTCTGATTCAAATGTGGTTTCTCAAAGCGCGTCCGGCAGTTTGAACGCGCATGGCGAGGCCCCCGCTTGGGGGCTTCCTGTGGATAACTTTGTGGATGAAATCATTTTGCGGACCTTGTCAAAGCCCCAGCCCCTCCATCAGCCCCGCTAAACATCCTTTCCAAAGAAATAAACTTATTAAAATCTGATAGATATAAAAACTCTTGAAGAAGTGGCTAGAGAAAGTGGCGGCAACTCGTCTATTACCAAATTGTGGAAAACTTCTTTGCCCTAGCTAGCACAGGGCGGCTTGCTGGCCAGCCCAGCCGGCCATAGGCGCCGATACCAACCACTCGGTACAGCGCGCAACAGGATGCTCACGACCCACATCTGCCAGGGTAAGATGTAAAAACTGCGGCGCTTGTCGATGGCCTTGCGGATCTTTGCCGCGGCCTTGTCCACCGGCAGTAGCCAGGGCATGGGAAATGGATTGTCGGCAGTCATGGGGGTAGCGATAAAGCCCGGCGCAATGCAGGTAACGCCAATTCCCCGGTGGCGCAGCTCAAGGCCGAGGCTCTCGAGGTACACCGCGACTGCCGCCTTGGAAGCCGCGTAAGCCGCAGCACCAGGCAAGCCGCGCAAGCCTGCCACACTGCCAACGCCCACCACCTGTCCGTAGCGTGGGATGTAGGGCAGAAAGGCGCTGATGGTGTAGTGCAGGCCGAGCAGGTTGGTGGCGATGATCTCGGTAAAGTCGGCGTCATCTTCGGCCGCACTGCAGCGCGTACCATAGCTGACCCCGGCGTTGGCAATGACGAGGGAGACGGGGCCATACGCTTCGCCAAAGGCCTTGGCAACACCATGCAGAGCGGCCGCATCGCGAACGTCCACCGCTGCGCATTCTACTTGGGCACCCCGATTACGGAGGGTCTGTGCCGTTAGAGCGAGAGCTTCGGGACGCCGCCCGAGCAGCAGAAATACCTGCCCTGCCTGGGCATAGCGCAGCGCCAAGGCGGCTCCAATACCGCTTCCCGCACCACTGATGACGATTGCCCCCGAAGGCCGCGGGGTGCGAAAAAAAATCTCCATGAAACAAACTCCTAAGTAGAGGATCCGGGGCCTTCTCTGGCAGTGGCAAGGGCCTTGGCGTATACTTAGCGCCGGTAACTGTGGCGGCGACTGGTCGATTGTAGCGCCCCGCAAGAAGATGAACACCCAGAACAAGGACCCCATGAGTAAGCAAACAGCAAGCCAGGACGGTGCAGCTCTGTGGAGCGCCTTGAGCGTCCGCATGGAAATGTTGGTGTCCTCACAGCAGTACAACACCTGGCTGCGTCCGCTGGAGGCAGAGCTGCACGCCGAAGAGTTGCTCTTGCTCGCACCCAATACCTTTGTGCGCGATCGCGTGCAAAACCACTATCGTGAGCTGCTCGAAAAAGAACTGCAGGAGCTGCTGCCGGGTTTGCGCCTGCGCATCGCCCTGACCGAAGGCCCGAGCGTCGTGGCCGAGGAAGGGCCAACCCCGCCCCCGGCCGAGAGGCGTTTGAACGGGCATCACCTCAATCCCGGCTTCACCTTCCAGGCCTACGTCGAGGGTAAATCCAATCAGCTGGCAGTAGCGGCGGCGCGGCAGGTGGCAGAATGTCCGGGAAAATCCTACAACCCTTTGTACATCTACGGCGGTGTCGGTCTCGGCAAGACCCATCTCATGCACGCGGTGGGCAACGAAATCCTGCGCAGCAATCCGCAGACAAAAATCCTCTACATCAGTTCTGAAGGGTTCATCATGGATATGGTGCGTGCGCTGCAGCACAACAGCACGGCCGAATTCAAACAACGCTATCGTAAGCTCGATGTTTTGCTCATCGATGATATCCAGTTCTTTGCCAACAAAGATCGCACCCAGGAAGAATTCTTCCATACCTTCAATGCGTTATTTGATGGCGGGCGACAGATCATCATCACCTGCGATCGCTACCCCAAAGAAGTGGCTGGCCTTGAAGAACGCCTACAGTCGCGTTTCGGTTGGGGCCTGACGGTCGCCATCGAACCCCATGACCTCGAAACGCGCATGGCCATTGTCCTTTGCAAGGCTGAGGAGGCGGGTGTCGACCTACCCGAAGAGGTCGCCTTTTTCATTGCCGAAAAAATTCGCTCGCATGTCCGCGAACTCGAGGGTGCGCTGCGCCGCGTCATCGCCCACGTCAATTTCACCCGCAAGCCCTACACCGTCGAAACCGCTCGCGCTGCCCTACGCGACCTGATCGATGTGCAAAAGCGCATGGTCAGCCTCGAGAACATCCAAAAGGTGGTGGCCGAGTATTATCATATCCGGGCCTCCGAAATGCAATCCAAACGCCGTAGCCGCAATATTGCCCGACCGCGACAGATGGCCATGGCGCTGACCAAGGAACTCACTTCCCACAGCCTACCGGAAATTGGTGAGGCCTTTGGTGGGCGTGATCACACCACCGTTCTTCACGCCTGCCGGCAGATCGAAAAGCTGCGCCAGAGCGATACGCAGATTGCTGAGGACTACATCAATATCCTGCGAGTACTGGGCGGATGAGCCAACGGAACAAACTGTGGATAAGCAGCGGTACAAGCCCGGTAGCTGCTTGTGGAGGGAAACGATCGCCTGTTTCCTCCCCAACGATACCGACTTATCCACAAGCTTGCCGCTCCTCTCGCGAGCACACAATCCATCGACCCTGGAATGACTTGGCGACCTTATCCACAGGCAGCCGGGGCCTTAACAAGAACAACAAGAAAAAGAGAAATAATTTATTATTTTACTGGGAGTGCAGACGATGAAGCTTCGTATCCAGAAGGAAGAGATCCTTCCCCTCCTCGCGGCCATGGCCAGCATTGCCGATCGGCGACCTGTGCAAGCGATTCTCTCCCATGTACTCCTGCGTTGTGGCGATGACGATATACAGCTGTTGGCGACCGACTCCGAAATCCAATTGTCCGGACATCTACCAGTAGCAGCAGTGGAAGCTGGCGAAACCACCATTCCGGCGCGGAAGCTCTACGACATCTGCCGTACTCTCGCCGACAATAGCGAGATCCACCTGCACAAGGATGGTCAACGACTCACCCTGCGAAGCGGTTCCGCACGCTTTACCCTTCCCACCTTGCCAGCCCAAGATTTTCCCGTCATGGATCAGCCTCCCGCGCAGCTGCAGGGAAACTGCGACGGCGAGGATCTCCAGCGTGCCCTGGCGGTTGCCGCCACCACCATGGCGCATAACGACACCCGCTATTACCTGAATGGGGTTTTGATGGAGGTTGGTGGGCAGACCATGCGCTTGGTGGCTACCGATGGGCATCGCCTGGCAAAAATGGAAATCCCCTTTGCGCATCGGGAAGATGCGGATGCCTATCAAGGCATCCTGCCGCGCAAGGCGGTGCTCGAGCTCTTGCGGATTCTGGCTGCTGGCGACACCGTTTGCCACTTTCATACCCGCGGCTTCGTCCTCGAACAGGGTCAACAACAGTTTGCCTGTCGCCTGATTGATGCGAACTATCCGGATTATCGACGCGTCATCCCCATGGGGCAGCCGAGTCGCTGCCAAGTCAATCGACAGAGCTTCCGCGCCGCACTGCAACAGATCGATGTCATCGCCAGTGACAAGAACCCCGTCTGCTCGGTGCAGTTCCATCCCCACGAAATCATCTTGCGCAGTCGCAACGAAGAACAAGAAGAGGGCGAAGTCTCGGTACCCGCAAATCTTACTGGCTCGGCAACCGAGATATCTTTCAATGCCCGCTATCTCCTCGATGTGCAGCAGATAGTGAGCGAGGAGGAATTGTTGCTGGAGATTCGTGACAGTAGCAGTAGTGCCCTGATTCGCGGCGTGGAAAGCGATAATCCTTTGTATATCGTCATGCCCATCCGACTGTGATGCCCGTAGCCGAGCTGCAGATCCAAAATCTGCGGAGCATCGCGCAGCTGCGCCTGCGCCCAGAGCCGGGCTGGAACTGGCTGATCGGCGCCAATGGTGTAGGTAAGAGCACGGTACTCGAGGCCCTGCACCTGCTTGCTTTGGGACAAAGTTGGCGGCATGGCCAACGCCAACTGATTCGCGATGGGAGCGAAGAATACCTCCTTGGGGCACGCCTCTACCAAGGCAATGCCGATTACATCGGCATGCGCCGAAGGGGAATGTATCGGGAGCTTTCCTGCGACGGGGAGCGAGTCCAGAGCGCCTGGGAACTGCTCGATGCTCTGCCCTTGCAGGCTTGGCACGAAGGCAACGCGCATTTTGTCTCGGCTTCTGCCGAAGAACGGCGACGCATCCTCGACTGGGGCTTGTATTACGCCGATCGACTCTATGGCAAGACCTTGCGAGAATACCGTCATGTGCTGCGCCAACGGAATGCTGCGCTACGCCAGGGTCTGGCGCCACAGGCCTGGAATCCGGCACTGCTCCGTTTGGGTATGCGCATCCAGGAGCAACGGCAGGCCCATTTGCAAGCCTTGCAAGACCATTTTCAACGTATTTGGGCGGCCGGACCACAAGCGGAGCAGCAGGTCGATTTCGTGCTCCATCCGGGTTGGTCGGGCGATCTCGCCACAGCGCTGGAAAAAGACCTCAGCCTTGATCGACAATTTGCCTATACCCACAGTGGCCCGCATCGTGCCCGCCTGCAATTTCGCAGCGCCGGACACCCTGCCGCCGAACAACTCTCTCGCGGACAACTGCGTTTGCTGGGCATTGCCTTTCGCTTGGCACAGATCGCCGTGCAACGCGCGGCTGGGGCGGCACTGCCGGTGATACTGATTGACGATTTTGCCGTCGAGCTCGATGCCAACGCACGGCAGTGGTGGATGCAGGAGCTCGATACCCTGCACACCCAAGTCTTTGCCGCGAGCACAGAGGCACCGAGCAGCGCCAGTGGTACCATTTTTCGTCTGCATGCAGGTCGATTGATCGAGGATATCCAATGACAAAAACCTATGATTCTTCCAGTATTCAGGTCCTGCGCGGCCTCGAGGCCGTGCGCAAGCGCCCGGGTATGTACATTGGCGATACCGATGATGGCAGTGGCTTGCATCACATGGTTTTCGAAGTGGTGGACAATGCCATCGACGAAGCCCTGGCCGGGCACTGCGATCAAATCGTCGTCACCATCCACGACGATGAGTCCGTCAGCGTCATCGACAATGGTCGCGGCATCCCGGTCGACATCCACGCGGAAGAAGGCCGCTCGGCGGCAGAAGTGATCATGACCGTGCTGCATGCCGGCGGGAAGTTTGACGATAACTCTTACAAAGTCTCCGGTGGCTTGCACGGCGTAGGGGTGTCGGTAGTCAACGCCCTCTCCAGTTGGCTGCGACTGCGGATCCAGCGCGACGGCTACGTGTGGACGCAAGAGTATCGCGATGGCGAACCGGTGGCCCCTCTTGCCCGCGCCGAAGCCTCGCGCAAGCATGGCACCGAAATCCGTTTTCTGCCCTCGCCACAGGTGTTCGCGCAGACGCGTTTTCACTTCGACATCCTTGCCAAGCGTTTGCGCGAACTGGCCTTTCTCAATTCTGGGGTACATATTCGGCTGGTCGACGAGCGTGGCGAAGGACGCGAGGAAGTCTTCCGCTACGAAGGCGGTATCCGCGCCTTCGTCGAGCATCTCAATCGCAATCGCATTGCCATCCACCCATCCATCATCTCTCTGCGCGGAGAGCGCGACGGAGTTACGGTGGAGGCGGCCTTGCAGTGGAGCGACAGCTACAGCGAGACGGTACTCTGCTTTACCAACAACATCCCCCAAGCCGATGGCGGTACCCATCTTGCTGGTTTGCGCGGCGCCCTCACCCGAACCTTGAACCAATACATGGAGCGCGAGGGGCTCCTGGCCAAGGCGAAGATCGCGGCAACCGGAGATGATGCCCGCGAGGGCCTGACGGCAGTGCTCTCGGTGAAGGTACCAGACCCCAAATTTTCGTCGCAGACCAAGGACAAACTGGTTTCGAGCGAGGTCAAGCCCATTGTCGAGTCGTCGATGACCGAAGCGCTGACCATCTTCCTCGACGAACACCCCAAAGAGGCGCAGGCCATTGCTGCCAAGATCATCGAGGCAGCGCGAGCGCGGGAAGCGGCGCGCAAGGCACGCGAACTCACCCGCCGCAAGGGGGCCTTGGACGTGGCCAATCTGCCGGGGAAATTGGCCGATTGTCAGGAAAAGGATCCGGCCAAGTGCGAAATCTACCTGGTTGAGGGCGACTCCGCCGGTGGCTCTGCCAAGCAGGGAAGGGATCGGCGCCATCAGGCCATCCTGCCGCTCAAGGGTAAGATCCTCAACGTCGAAAGGGCGCGTTTTGACCGCATGCTCTCTTCGGATGAGATCGGTACCCTGATCACCGCCCTCGGTACCGGCATTGGCAAGGAAGACTTCGACGTTAGCAAGCTACGCTACCATCGGGTCATCATCATGACCGACGCCGATGTCGACGGCAGTCATATCCGGACCCTTCTGCTCACCTTTTTCTACCGCCAGATGGCAGAGCTGGTGGAACGCGGTCATGTCTATATCGCCCAGCCGCCCCTCTACAAGGTAAAAAAGGGCCGCGATGAGCGCTACCTCAAAGACGATGCAGAGCTGGCGGCCTACCTGCGGGAAATTGCCATGCAGGGGGCGCAGTTCCATGCCGCCGCCGATCGGCTCCTCGACGAGGAACAGTTGGCGACGATGATGCGTCTGTACCAACACATCGATACCCTCATCCAGCGCCTCGAGCGCCGCTACCCCCAGCCTTTGCTCTGGGCCTTCGCGAGTGTGCCGGCACCCGAGGCCGAGAGCGATGCTGCCGCCTGGTCGCGCTATGCCGAGGCCCTGGCAGCGGAGCTGCAGGCGTCTGCCGCCCCGGGGGAGACTTGGCAGCTGGAGTGGTTGGGCAATGCCGAAGAGCCGCGCTTGCTCTTGCGCCGGACCTTGCATGGCAGCCGCGAGCAGCGCTATATCGACAGCCCCTTCTTCGCCAGCAGCGACTTCCGCCATCTTGGCCGCTATGCCCGCGAAGTGGAGGCGCAGATCGGTACTGGCGCGCGCATCCAGCGCGGCGAGCGCGGCCAGGACGTACGGCGTTTTCGGGCTGCCATGCAGTGGTTGCTGGCCGATGCCCGTCGTGGCGTCGAGATCCAGCGCTACAAAGGCTTGGGTGAGATGAACCCGGAACAGCTCTGGGAAACCACCATGAATGCCGAGAATCGGCGTTTGGTGCGGGTTGATGTGGAAGACGCGATTGCCGCCGATGAGGTCTTTTCCATGCTCATGGGCGACGCGGTCGAGCCGCGTCGTCGCTTCATCGAGGAGAATGCCCGCTACGTTTCGCGCCTCGACATTTGAGGCCGGAGCAGCGCACAATTGCCGGCTTCTGCCGGCAGAGCAAGCAGGGAGTTTGCGATGTTACAGCTGAATGATTTTGCCTTTTCGGACTATTTGCAGGCCTCCGCCACGGAGCGTTTGGATAGCGCCTTCGTTGCGGAGTTACAGGCCCGCGATGCGCAGTTGGCCCAGCGCCTACTCGCCTACCGCGCCGGTAGTGCGGCGCAGGATGGCCAAGAACGCAGCGCCCTACTCTTGGCTGTGGCCCCGCATGTAGAGCGATTTCTGGCGGAATTTTTCGCTATCGCCGACGAAAACCAGGAATTGCAGAAAAAAATCCGTGATCAGGATGTGGTCATGGAGTTCAAAAAGCAGTTTGTGCTGCGCCGTGGCCGCCGTTTCCGGGGGGAATACACCGCGAGCTTTGCCGATTTGCAGCGTTGGCTGGATGCAGAAATCCGCGCCGCCGCCCTGCCCGAAACCGATCGCGAATGGTCCATCGCCCGCCTGGGGATGGGCTGGTTGGCCGACGAAGCCGCCCAGGCCGAGAAGATTGCTCGGTTGACCCAATGGTGTGCCCTGGCCCTTACGGATCCGGCGGCGGCCTTGGCGGTGCGTGGCTGGTCGAGCTTTCGGCTGCCGGAACGGATGGATCACGAGCATCTCGTCCCCCTGCAGTATTTCACCGCGCGCCCGGATCAACCTTTGGCCGGCGACCCCGCGCAGTGGCGTCGCCGCGATGCCTTTCACCTCACCGATACCCGCATGGACTTGCGCAGCGTACAGAGCGAGGTCCACTACTGCCTCTACTGCCACGATCACGACGGTGACTTCTGCTCCCGCGGCTTCCCGGAAAAGAAGGGGGTGCCCGAGCTCGGTTTCAAGGTCGATCCCTTGGGCGTTACCCTCACCGGTTGCCCCTTGGAAGAGAAAATCTCCGAGATGCAGATCTTGCGTCGCGATGGCTTCAGCATTGCCGCCCTGGCCATGATCATGGTCGACAATCCCATGGTCCCTGCTACGGGGCATCGCATCTGCAACGACTGCATGAAGGGCTGCGTTTACCAAAAGCAAGATCCGGTCAATATCCCGCAGGTGGAGACGCGGATCCTCACCGATGTGCTGGCACTGCCCATGGGAGTGGAAATCTACGATCTGCTCACCCGCTGGAATCCCCTACGCCGGGAGCAGTACTGCGCCGCGCCGTACAACGGCCGCAAGGTCTTGATTGCGGGTATGGGCCCTGCGGGTTTCACTCTCGCGCATCACTTGTTGCAGGCTGGTTGTGCCGTTGCGGGGGTGGATGGCTTAAAGATCGAGCCCTTGCCGGAGTCTTTGCTGCGCGCGCCGGTACGCGATTGGAATGCCCTGCAGGAGGATCTCGATGAACGCATCCTCCTCGGTTTTGGCGGTGTGGCGGAATACGGCATTACCGTGCGCTGGGATAAAAACTTCCTCAAGCTCATCTATATGAGCCTGTTGCGCCGCCCGGGTTTCCAGATCTTTGGCGGGGTGCGTCTGGGCGGTACCCTGCGCCTCGAAGATGCTTGGGCTCTCGGCTTCGATCATGTTTCGCTGGCCACCGGTGCGGGGCTGCCGCGGGTTCTCTCCATGCCCGGCAGTCTTGCCCGCGGCATGCGTCAGGCCAGCGATTTTCTCATGGCCCTGCAGCTCACCGGCGCCGGCAAAAAAAGTAGCCTCGCCAACCTGCAGGTACGTCTGCCGGCGGTAGTCATTGGCGGTGGCCTTACCGCTGTCGATACCGCCACCGAGGTGCAGGCCTACTACATCCGCCAAGTGGAAAAGGTACTGGCACGCTATGAGGCCTTGCTGCCGGAGTTGGGCGAGCAGAAACTGCGCGCCGGTCTTTCGGAAGAAGACGCCGGCATTCTCGACGAATTCCTCGCCCATGGTCGAGCGGTGCGCGCCGAGCGCGAACGGGCGGCAGCCGCCCAGGAGGCGCCCAACTTCATCCCATTGCTCCACGCCTGGGGCGGCGTGACCCTGGCCTACCGTAAGGGCATGCGCCAGTCGCCGGCCTATACCCGCAACCACGAGGAATTGATCAAGGCCATGCAGGAAGGCCTCTTCTACCATGAGGGTGTCGATCCCCTGCGCGCCGAGCTGGATGCCTATGGGCACGTGCAGAGCATGGTTTTCCGGAAGTTGCGCGAAGAGGATGGTCGCTGGGTTTCCACGGGCGAGGAGCTCACCCTGCCGGCACGGGGGGTTTTTGTGGCTGCTGGTACCGTCCCCAATACCATCTATGAGCGCGAGTATCCCGGTACCTTGGAGCTCGACGGCGATCATTTCCAGCCCTACCTTGCCCACCACGACGCCAGTATGCAGGCGGTGCAGGTGGCGGAGCACTGCAAGGCGGCAGAGCCGGGTCCGTTTACCTCCTACCAAGACGCGCTGGGGCATCGGGTGAGCTTTATCGGCGATACCCATCCCGTGTATCACGGTAGTGTGGTCAAGGCCATTGCCTCGGCCAAGCGCAGTTACCCCGACATTCTTGCCGCCATGGCGCTGCTGCCGGCGGCATCGGCTGCGGATCTCTCCGGTTTTCAGGAGCGCTTGGCGGCACGCCTGCAGGCGCGGGTGCGGCGCATCGATCGCAGCAATCCGGCAGTTTGCGAACTCTGGGTCGAGGCACCGGCGGCAGCCAAAAACTTTGCGCCGGGGCAGTTTTTTCGTTTGCAGACCTTTGAGACGGGAAGCCCCGTGGTGGAGAACACGCGCTTGCAGATTCCCGTCCTCACCGTTAGCGGTGCGGGGGTGGAAGGCGATCTGATTCGCCTTCTGGTGCTGCAATGGGGAACGGCGCCACGTATTGCCGGGCGCTTGCAGGAGGGCGAGCCGGTCCTGCTCATGGGTCCAACGGGGGCACCCACCGATATTCCGCAGGGCAAGACCATTGCCGTAGTGGCCGGACGCTGGGGGGCCGCGGTGATGCTCGACATTGGCCCTGCCCTGCGGGCCGCGGGCAACCGCGTCTTGTACGTGGCGGCCTTTGCCCAGGCGAGCGAGCTCGACCATCAAGACGAGCTGGAGGCGGCAGCGGATCAAATTCTCTGGTGTACCGCCAAGGGTCCGCTCATTGCGGCGCGGCGTCCGCAAGATCTCAGCGTCGAAGCCAGCGATATGGTGCAGTTGTTACGCGACTACGCGGCGGGCCAACTGCCAGGGCAGAATGCTGCACAGGGCATACCCTTGGCTGCGGTCGATCGCCTCATGGTCATGGGCTCGACGGGGCTTCTCAAGGGCTTTCAGTCGGCCCTGCGCGGCGACTTGGCGACTGCCTTCCCCGCCCACCTGGAGGCGGTGGCCACCGTTGGCAGCCCCATGCAGTGCATGCTCAAGGGGGTCTGTGCCCAGTGCCTGCAGTGGCAGATCGACCCGGAAACCGGCCAACGCACCCGCGCGGTCTTCACCTGCGCCGGTCAGGATCAGCCCCTGGGCTGGGTCGATCTCGATAACCTCGTTGCTCGTCAGAGCCAAAATCGCCTCCTAGAACGGCTCTCGAGCCACTGGCTCGATCACGTCTTGGCGCGGGCCTGAGCCTCGCGACCGGTCCCACACTCCGCTTGCAGATTGACGTAGAGCGCGGGTAGACGGGCCGGTGCCAAGGATAGTCGGCGTAGGCCAATGCGCAGAAACTCCCGCGCCATGGCGGGATCGGCGGCGGCCTCACCACATACCGATACGGGTCGCTTGCCCTGCTGAACCGTACGGGCGCAGAGCTCGAGTAGGGCGGCGCGACTGCTCGCCTCGAGTTCCGGCAGGTCGGTCTGCTCACGATCGAGGGCGGCAGTGTATTGTCCGAGATCGTTGGTACCCAGCGAAAAAAAGTCGGTAACGGCAATAAATGCGTCAATGTCGAGGGCAACTGCCGGTACCTCTACCATGATACCGACGGCGACGGGCCAAGGGTGTGGCAGATTTTCTGCGGTTAGTTGTTGATGAATTTCACGTAGCACCGCGCGAAAGCGGGTGACCTCGGCGGGCGCCGTCACCATCGGTAGCAGCAGGCGAAGATCATGGCCGGCGCCAGCGCGCAGGATGGCGCGCAGGTGTTGATGCAAAAACTCGGGGCGACGTTCCAAAGCGCGAATACCACGTAGGCCCAAGGCGGGGTTGGTCTCCTTGGGCAGCTGCAGAAAAGGCAGAGCTTTGTCGGCACCGGCATCGAGTAGACGTACAACGATGGGTCTTCCCTGCAGCGGCGCGAAGAGGTTGCGGAAACTTGCCTCTTGCGCGGCCTCCGTCGGCGCCGCGCGGGCGTCCAGAAAGAGAAATTCACTGCGCAAGAGACCGACGCCCCGGACGTCGAGCCGCGCTGCCGCCTCGGCTTCGGCGCGACTGCTGATATTGGCCCAAAATTCGAGGGTACTGCCATCTTGGCAGGACAGCAGTCCAAAACTTGCGGGAGTCGCGGCCAGCGTGGCTTGCCGACCTTGCAGTTGCTGCACTTCTTCGGGACTGGGATGGAGCCAAAACCGCCCTTGTCCGGCATCCATGGCCAGCAGGGTGCCATCGGCAATGGGCTGCGCGCCGATGCCAACCAGGTAAGGAATCCCCGCTGCGCGCAACAATATCGCGGCATGGGAATTTTGCCCGCCGCGTCGATCGAGGACGCCTAAAACCCGTGCCGGATCGAGGCGTCTTGCCACAGAGGGGGGGAGTTCGTCGGCAAGCAGGATAAAGGAGGGTAGATCGGGTACTTGCCAGGGCAAGGACACCCCGAGGCCCTGTAGAACCCGGTTACGGAGATCGAGCAGGTCGGCTCGGCGGGCGCGGAGGGTAGGGTCGGGTATCGCTGCTAGCCTTTGCTCGATCTCCGTCGCTGCCTCGAGCCAAGCCTGGGCCGCGCTCAGGCCGCGCTCTCGAATCCCACGCTCGGCCGCACCGAGCAAGGCGCTGTCTTGGAGAAAGAGTCTTTGAGCGGCAAGAATTTCGTCATCTGCGCTCTCTTTTTCTACCGCCCGGATGGCCTCGCGAAGGGCGGCAAGCTCGGCCTCGGGGTCTACCGCCGGACTTACCGGCAGGGTCACCGGCGACTGACGTAGAGCGTAGACGGGGGCAACGGCGGTTCCGGGCACGGCGGTTCGTGGTGAACTGGTTGCCGGTGCAAGGGGCGACGGTGTCTCGCGGGTCAATAGCGTCGCCATAGCGGCGAGACGTTGTTGCGCGTGCGGGCCTCGGGTGTATAAATGCAGGCGATCTCCCTGGCGTAACGATAAGGAAAGTAGGCCGCTGAGACTGTCGAGGGGAATCCGCTCGGCTAGATCATTGCGGGCAAGAAAGGTGGGGGACTCTCCCTCCGCCGCCAGACGCAGCAGCGCTGCCGCTGGGCGCAAATGGAGTCCGGCGGGATCTTGCAGTTGCAGCTCCAGACTTTCCCAGTCCTCGTCTGCCTCTGGGGTGCTGCGAATGGTTTTGTGGTCGGCAGTCGCGGCGCCGGCCGCTGTCGTGTCGTCGCCGCGCAAGGCTTGCATTTTGCTGTCCAGCGCCGTACGCGCCGCGCTACAAACCGCGGTGAGCTCGAGACCACCAGCGGCGGCGACGGCGGCCGCAATGGCACCTTCCACGAAGGGCGCCGGGCAGATTTGCACGCGCCCCAGCAGTGAGGATTCCGCGAGTTGCAGGGCGGTCTCGGCGCTGAGCAAGGCGCTGCCCAGATCGACCAGGAGCAAGATCCCCGCGGGATTGTCGAGGTGCTCCAGGGCTGCAAGAATGGCAGTGGCGTCGGTCCCCAGGTCCTGGCCTCCTTCTCCCACCCCGGCGGCGATCGCCATCGGGAGGTCACCCGCCACCTGCTGCAGCATGCGTAGCAGGCCCTCGGCCAAGGGCCGGCTGTGGCTGACCAGAACCAGGGCAACCCGGCTTTGCATCGTTCAGCTACTCGGTGTGGCTGTGGCCAGACAGTCGAAGAGTAGTGCTGCGGACGCCGCGCCGGGATCGGCATGACCCCGGGAGCGTTCCCCCAAATAGCTCGCCCGACCCTTGCGCGCCACGAGGGGGATGGTTGCCGCCAGACCCGCACGCGCGGCCTGCGCGGCGGTTGCCGGGCTCTGGTTTGCGAGCAAGGCATCGATGGCGGGGCTTAGGGCATCGACCATGGTCTTGTCGCCAAGTTCTGCCTTGCCCAGTCGCTGAATGCCTCGTAGCCCAGCGGCCAAGGCAGTGGCGAAGCTTTCCGGCGCTACGGCGGTGCTGCCCGCCGCGATCGACTTTCCCACCTCGAGAAAGAAGGTGCCGTACAAGGGGCCAGAGGCACCACCAACGGTGCTGATGAGGGTCATACCCACCAGCTTGCATAGGGCGGGAATGTCCGGTGGATCGTTATCGTGCAATTTTTCCTGCACTTTTTGAAAGCCGCGCAACAGATTGCTGCCGTGGTCGGCGTCGCCGATGGCGGTGTCGAGGGCGTTGAGCTGATCCTTCTCTTGCACCAAGCGGCCGTGCAGGCAGTCGAGCCAGGCGCGTAGATTCGTCGTCGTCAGCATGGCGTTGCACCCCAAGAGAGGGCAGGGGTGCGTACCGGCGCATCCCAGTAGCCGAGCCAGTCCTCCTGCATGCGCAGTAGGGTAATGGCAACCCCGGCCATATCCAGACTCGTCATATACGATCCGACCAGGCGGCGGCTAATTCGCAGGCCGTGTTGCTCGGCAATTCGCGTTGCCGCACGGTAGACGATATAGAGTTCGAGTAGCGGTGTGGCCCCCAAGCCATCGACAAAGAGCAAGACAGTATCGCCAGAGCGGAAGGGAAGATCGGCAAGAATGGGAGTGAGGAGCATCTCGGTGAGCGTGTCTGCTTTGGCCAGGGGAATACGGCTGCGTCCCGGCTCGCCATGAATACCAATGCCGAACTCGATTTCCTGTTCGCCGAGCTGGAAGCTGGGCTGTCCGGCCTGGGGATTGGTACAGGGGGTAAGGGCAAGGCCCATGGAGCGAGCGGCGGCGTTGACTTCGCGTCCGATGCGAGCAACATCGGCCAGACTCTTTCCCGCCTCGGCGGCAGCGCCGCAGATCTTCTCGATGAGCACCGTTGCACCCACGCCGCGCCGGCCAGCGGTGTAGAGGGAGTCGGTGACGGCGACATCGTCATCCACCAATACCGTCTCCGTGGGGATGTCGGCGGCCGCCAAGAGCTCCGCTGCGAGCTGGAAGTTGAGGACATCGCCGGTGTAATTTTTGACGATGAGCAGAACGCCGGCACCGCCATTCACCGCCTGAGCGGCGGCAAGGATCTGGTCGGGAGTGGGGCTGGTGAAGACTTCGCCCGGACAGGCGGCGTCGAGCATGCCGCTGCCAACGAAGCCACCGTGCAGCGGTTCGTGACCAGAACCGCCGCCCGAAACCAGGGCGACCTTGCCGCGCCGGGGCGCGTCGCTGCGGCGCAGAAAGCGCGGCTCGGTCTCGACGTGTAGCAACTCGGGATAGGCGAGGGCCATCCCCTCCAAGGCTTCGGCTACGACATTTTCGGGGGCATTGACGAGGGCTTTCATGAAGATTCTCCCGCCGCCTTTCGGTCGGCTTCCATTTCCTTGCGGACCTCTTCGAGGGCGCTTTGCAATTTTTCGAGCTTGAAGCCCAAGCCGTGTTGCTCTACATGGGGTTGGCGCTCGCGTAGTAGCTTGGCGCGGGCGCAGAGCGTCCTACTGATGAACCAGTCGTAGGCGAAAACCGCGAGGCTGGCACCGATGAGGGGTCCGAGGATCGGCACCCACCAATAGCCGTGCGGTCCTGGCAGGGCGTTGCTGCCCCAGCCGGCCAGCCAACAGAAGAAACGCGGGCCAAAGTCGCGGGCGGGGTTGATGGCATAGCCAGTGCCGGTTCCAAACGAGGCACCGATGGCAGCCACCGCAAGGCCGACTAGAAAGGGGGCAAGATTGGCGCGTGGTCCAACATTCATGTTGTCGATGATGGCAAAAACGAAGAGCACCAAAAAGAAGGTGGCAATCACTTGATCGAGCAAGGCCAGACCCATCTCGTTACCGTAATACGCCGCAGGAAAGGTGGCAAAGATGCTGAAGGTGGTCATACCCCCAGGATCGGCGCGGCTGAGCACCTGATGACTGAGATTCCAGGCATCGATTGCTTTGAAATAGTCGAGAAAGACGATGGCCGCGCCAGCAAAGCAGCCAGCGACCTGCGCTAACCAGTAGGGCAGAACCTTACGCCAGGGAAAATCCCCTTTGAGGGCGAAAGCCAGGGTCACGGCGGGATTGATATGTGCCCCGGTGACCCCTCCGGCAACATAGATGGCCATGATCACAGCGAAGGCCCAGCCCCAGACGATGAGCATCCAGCCCCCCGCCCCTTGAAAGATGACGCTGGTGCGTCCCGATTCGGTGAGGCCGACCACGGCCACGGCAACGCAGCCGGCGCCAAAGGCGAGCAAAACAAAACAGCCGAAGAATTCCGCCAGCATCTCCGACCAGATGGATTCGGCGCGCCAGCCGGTCTTTACGCCATATCCGGGACGAGAAGTATTAGTTGACATGTCGTTCTCCTTGTTCTACCCAGCCGAAGGAACGTGCAACGGCTTTTTTCCAGGAATGGTAGAGACGCGCGCGCTCGCCTTCCGCGAGGGCAGGTTGCCACTCGCGATCAATGCCCCAGTTGGCCTCGAGATCCTGAAAATTCTGCCAATATCCAGTAGCCAGGCCCGCCGCGTAGGCGGAGCCCAGGGCCGTAGTTTCGATCATGCGTGGACGGAGGACCGGTTTACCGAGCATGTCTGCCTGAAACTGCATGAGGAGCTCGTTGACCACCATACCGCCATCGCAGCGCAAACGGCTAAGGGCAATGCCACTGTCTTGTTCCATGGCCTCGACCACATCGCGGACCTGATACGCCGTAGACTCCAAGGCGGCCCGGGCAATGTGAGCCTTGGTGGCAAAGCGGGTGAGGCCAGCGATGACGCCGCGGGCATCATCGCGCCAATAGGGGGCATAGAGTCCAGAAAAGGCGGGCACGAAGTAGACATCGCCATTGTCGGCGACGCTGCGTGCGAGGGGTTCGATCTGCCCGGCAACATCGAAAAGCCGAAGATTGTCGCGTAACCACTGGACCAGGGCACCGGTGATGGCGATGGCGCCCTCGAGGGCATATACCGGGGCTTCTCCCTGGATTTGGTAGGCGATGGTCGATAGCAGGCCGGCCGCCGAGTGCACCAACTTGTTGCCGGTGTTCATCAGCAAAAAGGAGCCGGTACCGTAGGTATTCTTGGCGCCGCCGGGGCGAAAACATGTTTGCCCGAAAAGTGCGGCCTGCTGATCTCCCAACATGCCGGCCAGGGGGGTGCCGCGCAGGGGTGCACAGCAGAGTTCGCCGTAGACCATGGCAGAAGGACGAATTTCCGGCAGGCAGGCGGGGGGAATGCGAAATTCCGCCAGGAGATCGGCATCCCACTGACAGCTGGCGAGATCCATCAACATGGTTCGGCTGGCATTGCTGACATCGGTAATATGCAGCCCACCCTTGGGCCCCCCAGTCATCTGCCAAGCAAGCCAGGTATTGATATTGCCGAAGAGGGCGTCGCCACGCTCGGCGGCTTGCCGCGCGCCCGGAACCTGCTCGAGGATCCAGGCAAGTTTGAGGGCGGAAAAATAGGTGGCCAAGGGCAGCCCGGTGCGGCTACGAAAGCGATCCTGTCCGCCATTCTGGGCGTAGCGCTGCACCAGCTCGTCGTTGCGGGTGTCCATCCAGACCAGGGCATTGCACAGGGGTTTGCCACTGTGGCGATCCCAAAGCAAGGTCGTTTCGCGCTGATTGGTGATGCCCACGGCAATGAGGTTTTCGGGGCTGAGCTTGGCGCGCGCCAGAGCGGCGCCGATGACTTCGTTACTGTTATCGATGATTTCCAGCGGATCATGTTCTACCCATCCCGGTTGTGGGTAGATTTGTCGATGCTCTTTCTGGGCGCTACTGATGACCTTGCCTTCGCGATCGAAGACCATGAAGCGCGTGCTGGTGGTGCCTTGATCGATGGCGCCGATATATTCTTTCGACATTTTTTCTCCTCCTCGACAGCGTTACCTGCGGTTAGTTGCCAATACTTTCCCGTCCTCCTCTGCTGCGTTGCTGTAGATAGGCCTCCAGGCGAGCGGGGGTTTCCGCGGGCACGTGGAGGGCGAGCTTGGATCGACGCCAGAGAATATCTTCCGCCTCCCTGGCCCATTCCTGATCCCAGAGATAATCGACCTCGGCCTGATACAGCCCGCCGCCAAAATCTGTCCCCAAGTCGGCGAGACTTTGGGCGGTGCCGAGGATGCTTTCGACGCGGCTCCCGTACGCACGCGCCAAACGCCGGCAAAGTGCCGGCGGCAGAAAGGCATAGCGCTGCCCAAGGCGGACCAGAAAGGATTCGAAGCTTCCGCCCAATGCACCGCCGGGCAGGGCCTCGCTGGCCGTCCAGGAAGAAATGTTGGCAAGTCCCAGTGCTGGTGCGAGGAGTTGCAGTGCATGCTCTCCCAGGCGCCGATAGGTAGTGATTTTGCCGCCAAAAACCGAGAGCAGGGGCGGGTGCCCATCTTGTTGCAGGTCGAGCACGTAGTCGCGGGTCACCGCCGAGGCGTTGGCAGCATGGTCATCGTACAGGGGACGAACACCCGAATAGCTGCGGCAAACATCTTGCGGAGTAATGGATTTGCGGAAATAGGCGTTGACGCTCGCACACAGATACTGCGTCTCTTGCGGAGAAATCTCCACCTTGGCCGGATCGCCCTGCATGGGGATATCGGTGGTGCCAATCAGGGTGTACTCGCTTTCGTAGGGAATGGCAAAGACGATGCGCTTGTCGGGATTTTGTAGGAGAAAGGCGAAGTCACCGGCGTATAATTTGGGCACGATGATGTGGCTGCCCTTTACCTTGCGCACGGTTTTCTGGCTTGCGAGGCCGAGCTCGCGGTGCAGAAGATCTCCTACCCATGGGCCGGTGGCGTTGACCAAGACGGATGCCGTGACGGTGTAGGTAGTGCCGGATGGCTCTTGTAGCTGCGCGCGCCAGTGGCCCGGTTCCGGCCGTGCCGACAGCAAGCGGCAGCGGGTGCGAATCTCCGCTCCACGTTCCTTGGCGTCGAGGGCATTGAGCACCACCAAGCGGCTGTCTTCCACCCAGCAGTCGGCATAGCTAAAGCCCAGTCGGTATGGCTCCTGCAGGATCTCGTGAGCGGGATGCGTGGCGAAATCGAGCGCTCGCGAGGCCGGCAAACTCTGCCGGCTGGCAAGGTGATCGTACAACCATAGGCCGGCCCGTATCTTCCAGCGGGCTCGCCCGCCTGGACCCTCGGGCAGCAAAAATTCGAGCGGCCAGATGATATGGGGGGCAATTCCCAGTAAGCGCTCTCGCTCCTGTAGTGCCTCCCGCACCAAACGGAATTCGTAGTATTCCAGGTAGCGTAAGCCACCATGTATCAGCTTGGTGCTGGCAGACGAGGTATGGGCCGCGAGGTCGTCTTGCTCCACCAGGAGGACCGAAAGGCCGCGCCCGGCCGCATCCCTGGCAATTCCGACGCCGTTGATGCCGCCGCCAACAATGAGGATGTCGTAGGTTGCCGCCATCGATCACCTCCACTCGCTGCTACTGTCGCCTTGTATCGAGAGTTCTACGGACGATTTCGTCTAGGTATAGTTCGCGCCTGGGCGTTGCACAAGCGATTTTCGTCCCATAAAAAAATATCATCGCGCCGCCGGTCTACGCCTCCGGCAAGGCCTCTGCCACCAATTCCAGCCAATGACGAACGGGTACCTGCGCGGCTTGGTTGAGAAAGAGTTGGCAGCCAACATTGGCGGTGGCAATCCATTGCGGCTGTTCGGCTTCGAGATTTTCCAGCTTGCGCCTACGCAGCTCCTCTGCCATTTGTGGCTGCAGCAAGGAATAGCTGCCGGCCGAGCCGCAGCAGAGATGGGCGTCGGTCACCGGCAGTAAACGGTAGCCCAAGCCTTGCAGAATTGCCTCGGCGACGCCCTGAATGCGCTGGCCATGTTGCAAGGAACAGGGGGCATGAAAGGCGATGCGAGCGCGCTCCTCCGTTGCCATTGGCAACGCCTCACGATGAGCCTGCAGCCACTCCGAGGGGTCCTTGGCCAGGGCTGCTATGCGGGCCGCCTTGGCGGCGTACTGCGGATCGTCGCGGAGGATATCGCCGTAGTCCTTGACGACGCTGCCACAGCCGCTGGCGCTGACGAGGATGGCGTCTACTCCGGCAGTAACGACGGGCCACCAGGCATCGATATTGCGCCGAATCTGCTCGTGGGCCTCCTCCCAGGCATCCAGATGCAGACTCAGGGCGCCACAACAGCCCTCGCCACGCAACAAGGTGTAACCAAGGTGGGCGAGGATCTTTTGTAGCGCTGCTTCAGTCTGTGGGGTTGCCACACTCTGCACACAGCCGGCAAGGGCAAGGACTTTCCCGCGCTGCGGGGTGGTGACGGGGTATGGTGAGCGCACCGGCGCTGGCACAGGAATATGGCGCGCGATGGGTGCGCGCAGCACCGGTCGCAGGGTCTGGGCGAGGGCCAGGAGCGGCCGTAGGCGCCGGGGCTGGCCGATGATGGCGCGAATCGCTCGCCGCCGTAATTCCTCTCCAGGAGCGCGGGGCAAGGCAGCATTCTGCAAGTGGCGACCGATCTCGAGCAGGCGCGCATAGCGCACCCCGGAGGGGCAGGTAGTTTCGCAGGCCCGACAGGATAGGCAACGATCGAGATGCAAGCGGGTACTCTCCGCTGCTGTGGCGCCGGCCAGCAGTTCCTTGAGTAGGTAGATGCGGCCGCGCGGACCATCCAACTCGTCGCCGAGCACCTGGTACGTCGGGCAGGTGGCATTGCAGAAGCCGCAGTGGACACAGCTGCGCAGAATCGTCTCGGCCTCCTGGGCGAGCGGATTGCTCTGATATTGTGGGGCGAGACGAGTTTGCATCGACTGATTCCTATAGACCAGGATAGAAACGACCGGGATTGAGAATACCGGCAGGATCAAAAGCCGCCTTCAGACGTTGTTGCAAGGCGAGGAGTGCCGGAGGTAGGTCTTGAAAGACGGCGTCATCAGGCGGGTGGCGGAAGGCGGTGGCATGGCCGCCCTGGCGCGCGGCCCAAGCCCGCAATGCCGGGGCATCGAGGGGGCCGCGCAACCAGCCTTGCTGTCCGCCCCAATCGTAGAAGACCGTACCAAAGCTCTCCGGCACGGGCGGCGATCCAGCCGGCAGAGCCAAACGCCAGAGGGGAGCGGTACCGGCAAAGAAAGGTAATCGTTGCTCACGCAGATCTTCCCAAAAGCGATCGCCCACATCGTCGGCAAGAAGATCTCCGCCGACGGCGCGGGCAAAGTTCTCCACCCGGCTGGCGGCGCCCTCGAGACGCAAGTAGAGCCGCTCGCCATCGTGGGCGGCGGCACTGATGGGACTAGGACGCAGAGACCAAGTCACCAGCTGCTCGAGGGCCGCGGCAGCCGACATATCGAAAGCGAGGCTGCGGGTAGCGACTGGACGCGGAAGCACCTTGCAGGTGACTTCGAGAAGCACGCCCAGGCTTCCCAGCGAACCCGCCAGGAGTCGGGAAACGTCATAGCCGGCTACATTCTTCATCACCTTGCCGCCAAAGCGCAGATCCTCACCACGACCGTTGAGCATACGCACCCCGAGGACGTGATCGCGCACGGCTCCGGCATAGGGTCGACGGGGGCCGGAAAGACCGCTGGCCACGCAGCCGCCGAGGGTGGCGTGCGGAGAAAAATGCGGTGCTTCAAAGGCCAAGATCTGCCCCCGTTGCGCCAAAACCGCCTCGATTTCCGACAATGGGGTGCCGGCGCGGGCGCAAATATATAGCTCCTTGGGTTCATATTCGAGGATGCCCTGATGCCCGCCCAATTCCAGAGTCCGCGATGCCGCCACCGGGCGCCCATAAAAGGACTTGCTGCCGCCGCCGCGGATCGCCAAGGCGCTGCGATTCTCGTAGGCAGCGACTATTTGGGCACGGATCTCGTCGCTGCGATCCATTTCAGAAGCGCTCCAGTTCGGGAAACGGGAGCTGGCCGCCGTGCACATGCATGGCCCCGAGCTCGGCGCAATGGTGGAGGCTCGGCACCGCCTTGCCAGGGTTGAGCAGACCAGCAGGATCGAAGGCCGCCTTGATGCGATGGAGTTGCGCGAGCTCGGCGCTCGAAAACTGCACGCACATCCCGTCGAGCTTCTCCACTCCAACCCCATGTTCGCCCGTGACCGTGCCGCCAACGGCAACACAGAGTTCGAGGATGCGCGCACCGAGGGCCTCGGCCCGTTCCTGTTCCCCCTCCTGGTTGGCATCGTAGAGAATGAGCGGGTGCAGGTTGCCATCCCCGGCATGGAAAACGTTGGCAACGCGCAGACCATAGTCGCGGGCCAAGACGTTGATTTGCTCGAGTACCTCCGCCAGGCGCTGTCGCGGGATGGAGCCGTCCATACAGTAGTAGTCGGGACCAATGCGCCCCACCGCCGGAAAAGCCGCCTTGCGCCCCTTCCACAGGGTCATGCGGGTAGCCTCGTCGCGGGCGACACGCAGCTCCGTCGCTCCTTGCTGGCGCAGGATTTCTGCAACTTGCTGCAGTTGCTCCTGAAGTTCATCTTCCTCGCCGTCCAATTCGCAGAGGAGGATCGCCGCCGCCTCCCGCGGATAACCGACATGAACGAAGTCCTCGGCGGCTTGTATGGCCAGTTGATCCATCATCTCCAGGCCAGCTGGCAGGATGCCGGCGGCGATGATGGCACCGACGCTATCGGCCGCCTGCCGCAGCGAGGGAAAAGCGGCCAGTAGGACGAGGGTCTGGGGTGGGAGGGGCAGGAGGCGCAGTGTACAACTGGTGACCACACCGAGGAGTCCCTCGCTACCAATGACCAAAGAGAGCAAATTGAAGCCCGGAGTATCGGGGGCGAGACTGCCGATGGGTAGACGTTCACCGCTGCTGTCGCAGAGCTCCACCGCGAGGACATTGTGGGTGGTGAGACCGTATTTGAGGCAGTGCACACCGCCGGAGTTTTCCGCCACATTGCCGCCAATGCTGCAGGCGATTTGCGAGGAAGGGTCAGGGGCGTAGTAGAGACCATGGCGACGAACCTTTTCGCTAACCGCCAGGTTGCGCACCCCTGGACCGACGCGAATGGAGCGACTGCGCAGATCCGGCTCGGCCATTTCCCGCAGGCGGGCGAGGCCAAGCAACAAGGCGGCATGCGAGGGCCGCGCCCCACCGGAGAGCCCGGTCCCCGCCCCGCGCGGCACCACGGCAACGCCATATTCGTGGCAGAGACGGAGTATTGCCTCTACCGCTGCCGCCGTCTCCGGCAGGGCGACGCACCACGGCAGGCTGCGTAACGCGGATAGGCCATCGCACTCATAGGGACGCAGGCTTTCGACATCCCGCAACAGGCCGTCCTTGGGGAGCAACGCTGCCAGGGCGCGAAAAAATTCTTCTTCCCGCGGCGCCAGCATGGTCAGGCCCCCGCGCCGCGCAGCCGACGACGAACCAGGGCGAGGGCGTCGCGGTCGCCGACGTTGCCTGGAAAAATCACCACCGGCAGATTGGGAAAACGTGGGTGCTCCGCGGGGCAGAGGACCAGGGAACAGCCCGGTAAGATCTGCCCCATACTGCGCACCATTGCCAATGCGAGCCCCGTGCTCAGGGTGTCGTTGGAAGTAATGCCGCCCTTGGCAATGAGAAAGCTGATATCCCGCGGCAGGCCTTGCAAAACTTCCATGAGAAAGCGCGACACCGCCTCGCCAAAGGTCAGACGCTCGGTATCGCTGGCAAAACGACGTTCCTCGCGGCTGGTGTAGATCACCAGATCTTGGCCTTGCGCATAGGCTGCCGCGCATTGCTGCAGCACCGCGTTCTGGTAGGCAACCCGCTCCTCGCCTTGGCATCGATCGACGTCCACGACAATGGCAGCAACCCCCTCCTCCTCGAGTAGGACCTCGAGCTGTTCGCTGCTCTTGCGGACATGGGAGCCGACGAGAACCACGCCGGGAGTGGTGCCACGGCGAAACTGCCCCATCGCCTCTGGGGCAACCGGTTGTGGCGGCAGATCGGCCAGGGCGGTGAGCAGACTGGCGGCGCTGCGAAAGAGAAAACGTTTGCCGGCCCGTTGGGCGGCGCGCACCGCGGCGGCAAAACAGGCGAGATCGTCCGGCGTTTCTGCATCTACCGCCACGCAAGCATTGTCGCGCAGGCCACGGAGAATCGCCTCCCCCTGCTCTACCAAGTCCGCGCGGCGCAGAACGCGAACGGCTGCAGCCGGGATGCGACCCTTTGTCTTCTCCTCCACATAATCGGGCAAATAACTGTGGTGAAAGGAAAAGACCGCGTCCCTGGCAAATTCCGTTTCGTGCACCGGCACCAAGTGTCCATCCTGCCGCAGATAATGGGTGCCGTTGTGGGTGATGCGCCCCCCCTCGAAAAAGGCCGGCACCAGAAAGTGGGCATCGAAGGGGCCGAGTTCCTCGGCGAGGAGATCGGTTTCCAAGGGATAGTGACCGCGCAGGGTCGAGTCGGAGCGGCTCACCAGAAGATAGCCATCGGGCGAGGGCGATGCCGCCAGGGCCTCCCGCAACCCCCGAGCAATCTCCCGCAGGCGGTCGGCAGCGGCAGCGGCGGGCAGGGCGCGGGTGTTGGCCAGTATAAAAAAGAGCGGCGCAGTATCGGCCAGGGCGCTTCGCAGGCTGCTGCTGTCCCAGCGCGTGAGCAGGAGGCAGCCATGCACCGTCTGTGACCCGGTGGGGTCGTCGTCGATGACGATGATCTTGCCCATGGCCCTACCCCAAGCTCTCCAGGCGCTGGCGCAGACGCGCGCGGATCTGTTCCGGGGCTAAACCGTTGAGGCCGAGGAGCTGCCCCGCCGAGGCGGTGGTGTCGCCGCGTTGCCAGGCAAAAATCTCCCGGGCGCGATGGCGGCTGCGCAACAACACCGGCTCGAGGGCGGTGGCTGGCCCGCCGCTGACGCCAACCAAAAGATCGGCATCGAAGAGGGCATGAAAGGCGTCGTCGGCAAGAAAATGGTCATCGAACTCCGCCACATCGGTTCCCGCCACATCCTCGGGACGATAGAGCTGGCGAGGGTTGATCACCGCCACGATACGCACCCGGTAGCCCGCCGCCACGAGATCCTCCTGCACCGCAAAAACCGACTGCAAGACCATATCGCCCAAGACCGCAAAGACGATACTGCCGCGCTGGCCCTCGCCTGCCTCGGCCAAGGTCACGGCGCCGGCCTGCAGGCCCCGGCGCGCATCGGCGAGGCTCAGGCGCACGGGCAGCGGACTCTTCGAGGCAATGATGGTCATGATCTTGTTGTGACTGGTGCTCGCCATCTCATAGGCCGCCTGAATGCCGTTGGCATCGGGCGGATAGAGCAAAAAGACATTGCCATTACGCATCTGTGCGGCGATGTAACTCTCGATTTCCGGCCGCTGGTGGGTCCAGCCGTTGCGACCTTGTTCGAGGGCGCCCGCGGTAAACATACACACCAGCGAGGGCGTGCGTCGGCGCAGCTCCGCCATTGCCTGGCCAACGGTTTGCACGATGGGCCAGCCATTGATGGCAAAGGATTCGTACGACAGCCAGAGCGCACGTCCGCCAAAGAGGGCAAGGCCCGCCGCAAGGCCGGCACAGGCGTCTTCGCTCAAGGGCTCATAAACCTGGCCCCCCGGCTCTTGATGATAGAGCGGATCCGGGGTGGGATGGCGAATCTTCAGGGCCTCGTTGATGGCCTTCATGTTCGAGGCTTCGGTGCCGTCGGCATTGCTGACCACAAAACGGCGATCACGGGCACCCAGCCAAGCGACCAAGGCCGCCATGGCGCTGGCCGGCACTGCTGCTTCGCCGAGCCGGTATTCGTGCAGGGGAAACTCGCCCAGGGCAGGTAATTCCAACTCCCGCTCGGTAACCACCGTCTTTGCTGCCGGTCCACCACCGGCACGTACGCAGTTTTCTCGCACCAAAGCCCAGGCCTCGGGAGAAAGCGCGCGTTCGCTCAGGGCAGCGCAGATCTCGGGCGACTCCAGGGTATCGTGCGGATGGAGATTGTGCGCCTTGGCTCCCGTCGTGTGTACCCCGGCCCCCTTGAGCTGCTTGAGCAAAAAGGCGGTGTGGCGGCCACTAAGGGCGCTGGTCGCCGCCTTCGCCATACCGGTCAGCACTGCCTGCATGAAGGCCATACGAGCCGCCTGGGAGAAGCGGGTGGAATCGACGTAGGCGCCATCCTGCCCGGCATCGTCAAAGTCCTTGGCATCGACCAGGATCACCTCGTCAAAATCGTGGGCGCGCCAATAGGCAATCATTTCCGCATTGCCCATGCGCGAGATCATCGAATGATGTTCCTGGCTAAAGCCGTTCCAGACCAGTATGGGCAGATAGTTGGTGACTTGCGGGTAGGCAAAATGAAAATGCTTCATGCTGCTCAGCACGTAGGGCTCGCCCAGGCCGCCGTCGCCAATGGTCACCGGAAAGAGAACGCCAGGATGCAACAAGGCGCCGGCCATGGCGAAGTGCTGTCCCTGACCGAGGGGACCGGCCGGGGCAAGAAGACCGGGAATGGCACCGGAAAGATGACCAAGCAGGCCATGGCGCTCGCGATAGCGATCCATGAAATCCTGCATGTTGTGTATCCCCATGGCCTCCAAGGAGCGATCGAGGAACATGGCGCTGTAGAAGCCAGGGGCATGGTGCCCCACTTCCGTCACGATATTGGTGTGCCCGAGGAGTACCAAGGCGGCATAGGCCTCGGCACTGGAGGCAAAGCCGCCGGGATGGCCCGAGGACTTTGCGGCGCAGACCTGGAGGGTGCAATAGCGCAGGGCGTCGGCCAGCAAAAGCCCCTGGTAGGCCGCGGCCGGATCGGCCGGATCGGCAATACGACCGCTGTCGTTCTGTACCACGGGCGCGCGGCCGTAGTCGGTATCAGCGCTCCAGGGCGCACCAAAATACCGAATGCCGTGACGAAAATCGGGAGATTCGCTGCGCGGAGGGTTAGAGCTTTGCATGGTTTGGTCCGTTGGAAGAAAACTTGTTTTCACTCTAGGAAGAAAACTATCATTCCGCAATGAAAATAATTTTTCATGATGCGGAATAAAAACGTGGCGAAGAAACAAGTTTCTTCGGGAATACAAGTCATTGACCGCCTACGTTCCCTCCTCGATGCCCTCGCTGCCGAGGGCGGCGAGGCGAGCCTCAAGGTGCTCGCCGCAGAAACCGGCCTGGCCAGCTCCACCGCGTTTCGCATTCTTGCTGCGGCGCAGGCCAATGGCTTGCTGACGCGCGATGCGCAAGGACACTATCTCTTCGCGGCACAGCTTGCCGACTGGGCCGAACTCATTGCCGGGCGCAACGACCTCTGCACTCTGGCCCGACCCGCCATGCTCTGGTTGCGCGATCAGGTGCAAGAGACGGTAAATTTGAGCATTCAAGAGCAGGATGAGGTGCTCTATGTGGCGCGGGTTTCTCCCCGTCGTCTGATGCGGGTGGAGCAGATCATCGGCAGCCGCGCACCCCTGCATTGCACCGCCGTCGGCAAGCTGATGCTGGCTCGCGGCGATGCCGAAGCCGTTGCCGCCTATGCGCGCCGCTGTGGCCTTCCTGCCCTTACCCGCCACTCCCTGCAAAGCCTTCCCGCCCTGACCGCGGAACTGCAGGCCACCCGGGAGCGCGGTTTTGCCCTCGACAACGAAGAGGCCGAGGAAGGGGTTGGCTGTCTTGCCATCCTGCTCGAGGCCAAGTTGCCCTGGGTGGTGGGGCTGAGCATCTCGGCGCCCATCGATCGCCGGCAACTCGTCTGGAGCAAACTCCTGTCCGAGGCGGGGCGGCGCATCGTCCGTAACCTACGCGGTCGTAAGGTCACCCTCAACGTGCACTATCCAGAACATCCGGAATACAAGCCCATGGCGCGCTGAGCGGGCAAGCCTTTCTCCTTTATTATCCTGCCGCACAGGCCCAAATCGGCGCCTTTATCCCACATCGTGGAATAATAGAATATTGCGGAAAGAAAGAGCCGGAACTAGCCTGAAAAAGCGGCAAGTTAGGGCGGTAACTCTATGTATTCAAAAATTATTATTCTCTTATATCCAGAGCTGCCCGAAAAACCGCCGAGCCCTCCCCTCGGTGGGGGCGTTGGTTTTTGAGAGGAGAGTAAGCCATGGATCTACAAGAATTACCGGAATACTCGTCGCCCTACCGTTGGGTAATGGCATCGGTTGCAGGCATCATCATGACCACCAGTTTCATGTCGTTGACTGCCTTCGGAGTCGCCGCGCCCGCCATGGCGCAGGCCATGGGGGTTTCCGCATCCACCCTTGCCACTGCCGGGGTAGACGCCTTTTCCGTTGGGTTGTTCGTGGCCTTTTTTCTTGGCCACGGCGGCATCTTCGATACGCGCATCAAACTCGGGGTACTATTGGCGCAGGTTTTTCTCATTGTGCCGCAGGTATTGCTGCCCATCCTCATTCCCCTCACCAAATCCTTGCTGCTGCTGGTAGTGCTGCGCTTCTGCCAAGGGTTGATGATCATGATGATTGCGCTCTTCTCGCTGCAACTCGGAGGATGGTTCCGGTCTAGCCAGCGCGGTATTTCCCTGGCGGCAATGCTGGGCGCCATTACCCTCGGCGGTGCCGTTGGCGGTATCGTCACCGGGAGTCTGGCCGCCCTCGGTTGGCAGGATGTCTATTTCATTACTGCCGGGATCATGGTGCTGGGTTCCGTGATCTATTTTCTCTTCGCCAAGGACGCCGCAAGCCACGCCGGCGATATCAAAAAAGCCAAGGTTGGGCACCATCGCAGCGCCTGGTCCTATCCCATGACCTGGATCATGGGCATCGTCCAGATTCCCAATAATTGGGCGCTGTTCACCATTGGCGGCTTCTTGCCTCTGTATGCCTATCATCTCGGCTACCAACCGACGCAAACCGGTAATGTCATGTTCATCTGGGGTCTGATGGGCTTTGTGGCCGCCATCCTCGGCGCGCTTCTGGGGGATCTCCGGGCTCGGCGCGATGCCTCCCACCGTAGTGTCATCAACGCGCGCCTGCGTGTGATCAGCTTTGCCAACGGTGCGGTGATTCTCGGTGCCCTGATGATTTTGTACGTTGCACCAATATCCTACACGTGGTTTTTGATTTCTGCCCTGGTCGTTGCCTGCACCATGGCCACTCCACCCAACTATTGGGCGTCGCCGTGTAATTGTTTTCCGGTGGCGACTATGGGCGCCGGCGCCTTCGCCATTGGCCTGATCTCCAACTCCGTGAGTGCCATTGGACCGGTGTCCTCCTCGGTGCTCATTGGCACGGTTGGCTGGTCCGGTGTCTTTTGGGTAATGGCGGTCTTGGCTGCCTTGGGTATGCTCGTCAACCTCTGGGCCATGCGCATCCCCTTGCCCATCGATCTGGAGGCAAAGCGTAGTGTTACCCCCGCCGGCGATATGGGTGCTGCCGTGGGCTAGGCTTGGGCAGTTCGGGCAGCGAGGCCAAGGCCGCAGGCCAAGGTGGCGGCAACGCTGCTGGCGGTTCGCTCTAAGTTGCTGGGCCCCGAGGCAAGCAGGTCCGCCTCCGGGGCCGAGCTGGCGACGCTACTGAATACCGCCGTGGCGCCCAATTTCCGCCAAGTTTCGACATCCGTTCGCAAAGCGCCAGCGATGACCACGACGGGGCGGGCTTGACGCTGCGCGACGCGTAGCACCCCGGCAATCGTCTTACCATGCAGGGTTTGCTCATCTATACAGCCTTCGCCGGTAATGACCAGATCTGCAGCAGCGATGCGTTCTTCCAATTGCAGCAGCTCGGCAATGACCCCTATGCCCGAACGCAGTTGCGCGCCCAAGAAGAGACAGGCCATACCCAAACCGCCGGCCGCACCGGCACCTGGCAAGGCAGCAAGGGCTTTGCCGCTATCGGCCTCGAGATGATGGAGGTAATTGCGCATGCCGGCCTCCAGAGCCGAGAGCGCGGCGGCATCCGCCCCCTTCTGTGGGCCATAGACTTGGGTGGCGCCGGTAGGACCAAGGAGGGGATTATCGACATCGCAGATGGCGAGAAGGTGTACTTCGGCTAGGCGCGGATGCAGTTGGCTGAAATCGGCTTTGGCAACGCGGGCAAGATCTTTCCCTGTAGCAGACAGTTCCTTGCCTTTGGCGTCATAAAAGCGGGCGCCGAGGGCAGTGAGCATGCCCATGCCGCCGTCGTTGGTGGCACTGCCGCCCAGGCCGATTAGAATGGTTTCGGCGCCGCGCTCCAACGCCGCCCGCAGCAATTCGCCGGTGCCGTGGGAGCTCGTCTGCAGGGGGTTGCGTTCTTCCGGACGCAGCAGGAGAAGTCCGCTTGCCTGCGCCATTTCCACCACGGCGGTCTTGCCGGCATCGAGTAATACGAGGTCCGCCTCGCGCCATCGCCCCAAAGGATCGCGCACCGCAACTTTTTCGACAAGCCCGGCTTTGGCCTGCTGAAAGGCCGCGGCAGTCCCTTCGCCACCGTCAGCAAGGGGGAGAAGATCGAAAGTCGCGCCCGGGAAATGCCGAGCAAAGGCCTGCTGCATGATCTGCGCCGCCGCTGGGGCGCTCATGCTCCCCTTGTAATGATCCGGCGCAATCAGAATACGTAAAGCGTGCGGCATGGTCGAATTCATGGGTAGATCTCTTCCAGTGCGCCTTTACAGGGCGCCGCTTCGGTATGGGCTTACTTAGGATAGCAGTCGCTGAAAGAGCTCGGCGTTGCGATAGACCCCAAACTTTCGCCCCAAGCCGCGCAGGCAGCCAACGTGATCGAATTGGTGGCGCTCGTGCAAACGGATGCTCGGCAAGTTCTCGCTATCGATAACGCCGACCAGAGATTTTTTCCCGGCTTGCTGGGCGATGTGCAGGCTCGCTTGTAAGAGCTTGCCACCAATACCCTGCGTACGCCAATACTGGCTGACATAGAGCGAGTGCTCGACGGTATCGACACTACCGGAAAAGCTGCGAAATGGTGCATAGCTCGCAAAGCCAACCAAGTTGCCCTCGAGGATGGCGACGCAGAGCATTCCCTGGGGCTGGGTTCGCGTTTGCAGCCAGCGTTCGAGCTCTTCGCGGTCGAAGACTTCCTCGCGATACAGGTAGGCGCTATGGGTAATCTCGTGATTGAGCAATTCGCCTATGCCCAGCGCGTAGCGCGGCCAATCCGAAGCAGAAAGGCGATGGATCTGCAGATTTGGTGCGACGTGGGCTTGTGGCGCGGCGCCGAGTGCTGGCGGTGTGACCGTCTTCATCATGCACGGCCACGACGCTGGAAAATCCAGCCGCGCCGACGAAAATACCAGAGCATGCTGAGCGCGACGATAGTCATGAAGGTAACGACGATTTCATAGCCATAGCGATAGTGGAGCAGGGGAATGCCGTCGATGTTCATCCCGTAAATCCCGGTCACGAAGGTGAGGGGGATGAAAATGGTAGAGATGATGGTCAAGACCCGCATGATGTCGCTCAGCCGGTTATTGACCATCGAGAGATAAATGTCCATCAGGCCACTCACCACGTCGCGCTCACTCGTGAGGAGGCTCATGAGCTGGATGGTGTGGTCGTAGAGGTCATTGAGAAAGGGTCGGAGGTTGCTGCGCAGCAAGGGGTGCTCACCGATGCTGTGGTTGAGGCGGGAGACGGTTTCCTGCATGGGCCATAGAACATGGTTGAAGACGATGAGGTCACGCTTGGCCTGTTGGATGGCGACTATCTGGCCATTGTGCACGCGCGTGAGGAGATCCTCCTCCAAGACTTCGACCTGGTGGGTAAAGCGTTGCAGGGCAGGAAAGGCCTGATCGACGACAAGGTCGAGCAAGGCATATACGAGATAACCGGCATCACGCTGGCGCAGGCGGGACTGCGGATTTTGCAATCGATCCAATAGGGGCGTGGTGATGTCGTCGGCGCCGGAAAGGATGCTGATCACCAAGTCTTCTTTGAGCAGGATGTGAAAGGGCACCACCTCCACCCGTTCGTTCTGGACACTCAGATTCTGGCATTGGAGGTACACATAGTGCTCGAATGTCTCCAATTTGGCTTGGTGAAAGCTACCCTGGATGTCCTCCAGGGTGAGGGGATGAATACCGAATTGCTGGCCGAGCTCTTCTAGCTGCGCACGGTTGGGAATACCGCTACTGTGTAGCCAGACGGTTCCGGCCTTGGCCGCGCAGAGCTGCGCGGCTCGGGAAAAACTCGGCGCTGCTTCCTGTTCGCAGGCCTCAGGGCGATAGCGCAGAAGTCGCAGCGTGGCTGGGCTCTGGCCACCCTCGTCGAGAAGCGTTCCCGGCGCAAGGCCACGTCGACTCGCTTGGGCACGCAGGTTGGTTTCACGTGAAACGAAGCGCCGGTTACCCATGCCGCTCCTCGTTGGAAGTCAGTGCTGGTCGGGAAAGAGGATGTTCAGTTCCAGCACCTCAAAGTCTCCCCGTCGTTCCATATGCACGGAAATCTGATCTTTTTCCACGGGGATATATTTACTGATCACGGTCAGGAGTTCCGCCTGCAGGGCAGGCAAAAAATCCGGCGCGCCAGCGCTACGCTCGTGGGCAAGGATGAGCTTGAGGCGGTCCTTGGCGACGCTTGCCGTCTTTTTTTTTGAACCCAAGAGATAGTCGAGGAAGGACATTTCAGCCTCCAAAGAGCCGTTTGAAGAAGCCGCTCTTTTCGGCCTGAATGAAGCGCAGCGGACGCTCTTCGCCAAGAAAACGAGCAACGACATCTTCGTAGGCCAGGGCCACGTCGGAACCGCGCATGTGGATGGCAGGGATACCTTGGTTGGACGCCTGGAGGATGACCTCAGACTCTGGAATCACCCCCAGCAATGGGATGCGTAGCAATTCCTGGACATCATCGAGGGAAAGCATTTCGCCGCCCTGTACTCGCTTGGGCGAATAGCGAGTCAGCAGAAGATGCTCGCGGATGGGCTCAGCACCCTCCTCGGCACGCTTCGAGCGGGCGGCAAGGATGCCAAGAATCCGATCGGAATCTCGCACCGAGGAGACCTCCGGGTTGGTAACGACAATCGCCGCATCGGCATGGTAGAGGGCGCGCAGGGCACCACTTTCGATGCCAGCAGGTGAATCGCAGACCACATAATCAAATTCTTTTTGCAATTCTTCCATCACCGCGGCTACTCCTTCGCGGGTCAGGGCGTCTTTGTCGCGGGTTTGGGAGGTAGGCAAGATGTAGAGATTGTCCAGCATCTTGTCGCGGATCAGGGCCTGCTGCAGCCGAGCCTCCCCCTGAATGACGTTGATGAAATCGTAAACGACGCGGCGTTCGCAACCCATCACGAGATCGAGATTGCGCAGGCCGACATCAAAGTCGATGACCACGGTACGATACCCTCGCTGGGCGAGGCCGCTGGCAAAGGCAGCACTGGTGGTTGTTTTCCCTACTCCTCCTTTGCCAGAGGTGACGACGACGGTTTGGGCCACGGTGTTTCTCTCCTTTATTTTGCCAACGCGATTATATGCAGGTGTTCGCCTTCGAGGGAAACTTGGGCAGCTTTGCCCCACAGGGGATGCTGGGCATCGAGGTTGATGTACACCCCGGCAATGGCTACGAGCTCCGCTTCCAAACGCTGACAGAAGATGTGCGCCGATTCGTCGCCTTGCACCCCGGCCAGAGCTCGCCCTCGCAGCGGTCCATAAACGTGAACGTGGCCGTCAGCGAGCAGCTCGGCGCCCGCATTTACTGCACCCAGGCAAATCAAATCACTGCCGCGCGCATAATGGCGTTGCCCGGAGCGCAAGCCTTGTTGCAGTATCTCGCCAGCGGCGCGGGTGACGACAGGAGGTGCTGCCGCCGGCGTCGGCTCCTCCCGCCCGCGCAGCTGCGGGAGCCCATGGGCAGCGGCAGCCGCGGCCTGTGCCGCATTCGCATTGCGCACCCCAATCGGCACACAGCCTTGCGCGCGCAAAACGGCGAGCAGCTCAGCAAAAGGGAGAGGAGTCGAAGAAGGGCATTCGCCGAGATCGAGCACCAGCGGCGCGCCCTGCAGTAGCTGCAAGGCGGTACCCTGTGCCGCAAGTTCTTCGGCTAGCGCCTCGGGAGAAAGATCCGCCAAGCGCAGGATACTGAGGGTGAATACGCCACCGCTAAAGCGAAGGATGGGTTTGGGAGGCTGGGCGGCAGGCATGTTTCACGTGAAACTGGTCAGGCGCGCTCACGACGGAGCAAGGGAAGCTTGTTTTTTTGGTTCTTGAATTCCTCTGCCCGAGGCAACGGGTCGTGCTTACGGATGATGACCGGCCAGTGCGGGGTCAATTCCGCATTGAGTGCTATGCAATGTTTTTGGTCCTCCGGAACTTCATCCTCGGCGAAGATGGCATCGACTGGGCACTCCGGGACGCAGGCGGCGCAATCGATGCACTCTACGGGATCAATCACGAGAAAGTTCGGTCCCTCATGAAAACATTCCACGGGGCAGACTTCGGCACAGTCGGTGTACTTGCACTCGATACAGTTTTCGGTAACGACGTAGGTCATGCATCAAACCTTGGCTACAGTGGATTTCTTACGGCTGCTTGCCGTTTTGGGGGCAACCTTCTTGGCGGTAGTCTTGCCACGGCGAGTCGTGGTCTTGGCCGATTTCGCCGGCTTTTCCGCCTTCTCCTTGGGCTCGGGCGGCTGATAGGTCTGCAGCAATTCTTGAATCTCTGCCGGCTCGGCTGCCGCAGGAAAATGAAAAGCGCAGTCGGCTTGCGGGCAAATCAGCTCATCGCCTCGCCGTTTGGTACTCTTTTTGTAGAGGACGGGCCAAGCGCAGCGCGGGCAGGCGCGAGCCACCGGCTCGCCCCAAACGGCATAAGTACATTGGGGATAGGTATTGCAAGAATAGAAAATCTTGCCATAGCGGCTACGCTTTTCGACCAGTTCGCCACGTTGGCACTGTGGGCAGGTGACCCCTGTCGATTTGACCGCTTGGAGACTCTCCAGATACTTGCAGCTGGGGTAACCGCTGCAGGAAATGAAGCGACCATAGCGCCCTTGGCGGTAGACCAGTTCCTTGCCACATTCGGGGCAGTCCCGTCCCACCGGCTCCGGCGCTTCCCGCGGCCCATCGATAGGGCGGGCATAATTGCAGTCCGGGTAGCCGCTGCAGGAAATGAAGCGGCCATAGCGCCCTAGCTTCAGACGCAACGGCTTGCCACATTGCGGGCAGTCCTCGTCGATGGCTTCGCTGGTGGCCTCGGAGCGGCTCACGCCCGCTTTTTCTTCCAAGCGCTCGCGGAAGGGTTTCCAAAAGGCAGCCAACACCGGCTGCCATTGTTTTTCACCGCGGGAGATGGCATCGAGTTGATCTTCTAGTTCGGCGGTAAATCCATAGTCGACATACTGGTCGAAGTGCTGCACCAGGAACTGGTTGACCACCTCGCCGAGATCCGTGGGATGAAAACGTCGCTGTTCCACCGCCACATATTCGCGATTCTGCAAGGTCTGAATGATGCTCGCGTAGGTGGAGGGCCGCCCAATGCCGTGCGCCTCGAGGGTCTTGACCAAGGTGGCATCGCTATAGCGCGGTGGCGGCTCGGTAAAATGCTGCTCGGCATCGAGACCGTCAAAGCGCGGATGATCGCCTTTCTGCATCGGCGGTAGCAGCCGTTGTTCGTCGTCTTCGTCGTCCTCGTCTTTGCCCTCTTGATACACCGCTAGAAAGCCCGGGAAGGTGACCGTCGAGCCATTGGCGCGCAGACGCCAATGGCCGCCATTGTCGAAATCTACTGCGACCAGATCGAGCTGTGCCGCCGCCATCTGGCAGGCCACGGCACGCTTCCAGATCAGGTCGTAGAGCCGCCATAGGTCTTTGTCCAAGCGTGCCTTCAACTGATCGGGGTGGCGCCGGATGTCGGTAGGCCGAATCGCCTCGTGCGCCTCCTGGGCATTCTTGGCCTTGGTCTTGAAGCGGCGCGGTGCTGCGGGCAGGTATTCTTTGCCAAAGTGCTGCTCGACAAAGCCGCGCATCGCCGCGATGGCATCTTCCGAGAGGTTTACGGCGTCGGTACGCATATAAGTAATGAGACCCACGGTCTCCTCGCCGATGCTGATACCCTCGTAGAGTTGTTGTGCCACCCGCATGGTGCGGCTGGCATTGAAGCCCAGCTTGCGCGAGGCCTCCTGCTGCAGGGTCGAGGTGGTGAAGGGGGGAGCAGGCTGGCGCTGGCGCTGCTTGCGCTCTACCTCGCTGACTTGCAATTGCTTGCTTGCCACGCTGGCGAGGATCTCCTCGCGTAGGGTCGTGGCGGCTGCCTCGTCGGCAATGTCGAACTGTTCGAGTTTTTTACCTTGCCAATGGGTGAGGCGGGCGGGAAAGCGCTTGTCGTCTTGGCCGAGTTGCGCCGTCAGGGTCCAGTATTCGCGGGCAACGAAAGCACGAATTTCCGCCTCGCGCTCGCAGATCATGCGCAGGGCGGCACTCTGCACCCGGCCCGCCGACAAGCCCGGCCGCACCTTGCGCCAAAGCAACGGAGAGAGATTGAAACCGACGAGGTAGTCGAGGGCGCGGCGGGCCTGTTGGGCATTGACCAGATCCATGGCAATGGCGCGGGGGTGGGCGATTGCCTCCTGCACCGCACGCGGCGTGATCTCGTGGAAGACGACGCGCTGCACCGGCTTGCCCTCAAGCAATTTCTTATCGCGCAGCAACTCTACCAGATGCCAGGAGATGGCCTCCCCCTCGCGATCCGGATCGGTGGCGAGCCAAAGGCCGTCGGCCTTGCGTAGAGCGCTGGCGATGGCATCCACATGCTTGCCGTTGCGGGCGATCTCGGCATAGTGCATGGCAAAGTCATGCTCGGTGTCGACGGCCCCTTCCTTGGGGAGCAGATCGCGCACATGTCCATACGAAGCGAGAACAGTAAAGTCGCCCCCCAGATATTTCTGGATGGTCTTGGCCTTGGCCGGCGACTCGACGATCAGCAGTTGCGACATGGGTCAGTGCAGAATCCGAGAACCATCGGGACTGAGGAGTTGGTCCATCCAGTAGCTTTCCGGCCCCTCCCCGTTGACGAGCACGAGAAAGGCCACCCAATCGAGGGTTTCGAGATCCGTTTCCTCTAGCTCCAGGGCGAGGAGGCGATCGATGATGCGTTCGCGTATGCTGCTGTTGATGACCCCCAGGTACTCCCATTCCGCCAGTTGACCGCGGGCTGCCACCGAGAGTTGTTGGCTTTCCCAGGGCTGATAGCTGCGCAAGGCGGCACCGCTGTTTTCCGGGCTTTGCATCTCGTCGAAGCCGTCCATCCAGTCGAGGGCGCGCTGGATTCCCTCTTCGGGGTAGCCGGCAGCGCGCAACTGTTCTTCGATCTCGCTGCCCTCGTCTTCTTCGTCGAGGTGATCGAGGAGGTAACTGATGATGTCGATGACGTCTTCCATGCTGAACCTCTAGGCAGGATAGGGAAGGCGGCAGAAGCGCCCCCCGGGACAGGAGGCGATATATCCGTGGATTTCCATGCGCATGAGGATGGACGAAAGCGCCGGGAGCGTCAATCCACAACGCTGAGCAATTTCCTCGCTGCTCAGGGTTTCCTGCCCGAGCGCTGCAAAAACCCGGCGTTCGTCGGCATCCTCCGGCTCGCGCTGGGCGGTGGGTTGGGCGCGGCTGGCGGCGAAGAGCGGTCCCAACTCCTCGAGCACATCCCGCGCCGTCTCCACCAGTTTTGCCCCCTCGCGAATCAGACGATGCGGCCCGCGCGAAAGCGGGCTGTGAATGGAACCAGGGATGGCAAAGACCTCGCGCCCTTGCTCCAGGGCCAGCCGTGCGGTAATCAGCGAGCCACTGCTTTCTGCCGCTTCCACTACCAAGGTGCCCAGGCTCATGCCGCTGATCAGGCGGTTGCGACGCGGAAAGAGGCCGCGGTGAATACGCGTTCCGGGCAACTGCTCGCTTACGATCAGACCCTGCTGGAGAATCTCTCGTGCCAAGGAGAGATTCTCTCGCGGATAGATGAGATCGATACCGTTCCCGAGGACGGCGAGGGTGCCGCTGGCGAGGGCACCCTGGTGGGCGGCGGTATCGATGCCGAGCGCCAGGCCGCTGACGATGACCAGGCCGCTGCTGCCTAGCTCCTCGGCAAAGGCGCGGGCGGTGGCCGCGCCGACAGGGCTCGGGGTACGACTACCGACGATGGCAAAGAGCGGATCGCGCAGGCGTGCCCGCTGACCGCGCAAAAACAAGGCCATGGGCGGATCATCGATTTCGCGCAGCAACGGCGGGTAATCGTCGTCCAACCAGGTGCAGAGATCTTGCTCCGGGTTCTCCAGCCACTGCCAGTCGGCGGCCATGAGGCCCTCCTCGGGCGAGCGGCGCAGCCACTCTTGGGCAGCGGCTGGCAGCTCTGCATGGCGAAGGCCAAAACAGGCCGCTGCCGAGCCGCATTTTTCCAACAGCGCGCGCTGCCGCCGCGGGCCAATACCGGGGCAGCGCAAGAGGGAAAGCCAGGCCGCTTCTTTCAAGGGTTGAGTTGCGCCTCGGAACGCAGTTGTGCTGGACCTGCCACAGGATAGTAGATATTGGCGCCGATGGGGATTCCCCGCTTGGCCGCGGTGATGACCGCATAGGAAACCTGCGGAAAGACGCGGAAGACCATCAGATAGCCGATGGTTTCCGGGGGCAAGGGAAAGTTTTTGCCGGTTACGGCGTTTTTCGTCATCCGTGCCGATTCGGCAATTTCCAGTACATTGCCGGGCTGCAGCTGGGCGTTGGCCCCTTGGTCGATGACCACGACGTCGCCCACCGTCAGCTCGTCGGCATTGTTATTGGCAGCAACGATCTGTGCCGCCACCGCCTGGCTTGGGGCACTCGGAAAATAGTGCGGGGTTGGCGTTGACTGGATGGGGATGAGGCGATCACCCAGATCGATCTCGCGCCGCGCCTCATCGATTCGGATCTCTGCTTCACTGCCACCGCGCAGCAGTTCCGCCGTGCCGAGATTGATCATGGCATAGCCCAGGGCATGCGGATCCGCTAAGCGGTGCAGGGGCGCACCGAGGCGGACGATGCTATAGCGTGTGCCGGGTTTGGCATCCGCCAGGCCGCTCACAAAGATCTTGTCGCCGGCGGTGTAGACCGGCCGCGTTTCGAGTGCGGCGGCGAGATAGGGGAGCTTGTCGTAGTCCGCTTTGCTGGCGACCACCGCGGGGCTATGCAAAAAAGGCAGGAGAATGCCGGTATGGTAGCTGGGGATGGCGCCGACCTGCAGCTGCGGATGCAAGGAAACGACTTCCACAGCGGGGCTGCCGGCGGCGTTGCGGTAGAGGACGATGCGATCGCCGGGATAGATGCGATCGGGGTTACGAATCTGCGGGTTGGCCCGCCAAATTTTTTGCCATTCCCAGGGGTTCTTGAGAAAGTGCGCGGCAATCCCCCAGAGGGTATCGCCGGGGCGCACTACATAGCTGCCTAGCTCTTGGCTCTGGCCAATATTCTGCGCCCAGCTTACGCTCGGAACAGCAGTACCAAGCAGGGCGCAGGTAATGGCCAGGAACGCAACCGTTTTTCGCATGTCTGTACTCCTCAGGGCTTCCGCGCCCCATAGTATTAGTCCAAGATATCCATTTTTGCGAGAACGGTGATTCCATGGCGCTTTTGAAAATCGTCGAATATCCCGATACCCGCCTGAAAGGCGTGGCCCAGCCGATCGCCCGCATCGACCGGGAAATTCGGCAATTGGCCGACGATATGGCGGAAACCATGTACGACGCTCCCGGTATCGGTCTGGCGGCACCGCAAGTGGCGGCTGGCCAACGCTTGATCGTGGTGGATGTATCGGATGGGCGCAACGAGCTCCTAACTCTGATCAACCCCGAGATCATCCAGAAATCCGGTGAAGAAGAAATGCAGGAGGGCTGTCTTTCCGTGCCCGGGGTTTTGGAGACCGTGCGCCGCGCCGAGCGTATTACCGTGCGCGCTCAGGATCTCAGCGGTAAGACCCTGGAAATCGAGGCCGATGGTTTGCTGGCAGTTTGCCTGCAGCACGAGATCGACCATCTCAACGGTGTACTTTTCGTCGATCACCTCTCGCGGCTGAAGCAGAGCCTGATCCGTCGCAAGGCAGAAAAACGGTTGCGCCAGCATGGCTGAGGGACGGCGCATCGTCTTTGCCGGTACCCCGACCTTCGCGGCGGTAGTGCTGGCGCATTTGTTACGGCGCGGTGAGGCGCTCGTCGGCGTACTAACCCAGCCCGACCGTCCGGCGGGCCGCGGCCGCAAACTGCAGGCCAGTCCGGTCAAAATGCTGGCCAGCGAGGCCGGGCTCCCCATCCTGCAGCCGGAGTCGAGTCGGGCCCCCGAGACCCTGGATTGGCTGCGGCAACTTGCTCCCGATCTACTCATCGTCGTCGCCTTTGGCCAAATTCTCCCGCAAGCGATGCTCGACCTGCCCCGCCTCGGCGCCATCAACGTCCACGCCAGCCTCTTGCCGGCTTGGCGGGGTGCTGCCCCCATCGCCCGCGCCATTGCCGCCGGCGATACCGAAACCGGCATCTGCATCATGCAGATGGAGGCGGGCCTCGACAGCGGGCCCGTGCTGTGGACGCGCACAACGCCGATTTTCGACACCGATACGGCAGCAACCCTGCACGACCGCCTGGCCGAACTCGGTGCCGAGGCCCTCGGCGAGGCCCTCGACCGCCTGTGGGATGGCGGCCTGCAGGCTGTTCCGCAAGATGCGACGCGGGTCAGCTATGCCAAAAAATTGCGCAAGGAGGAGGCGCGTATCGATTGGGCGCAGAGCGCGTCGGTCCTCGACCGCCAAATCCGTGCCTTTCATCCCTACCCAGTGGCACATACTGCATTTCGTGGGCAGAACTTGCGCGTTTGGTCGGCAAGCCGCGGCGTGGGTGTCGGTAGCCCGGGTACGGTGATCGCCTTGCATGCCGAGGGGCCGGAAATTGCCTGTGGCGAAGGCAGCCTGGTGCTCACCCGCGTGCAGCCGGCGGGCAAGGCCCAGCTGAGCGGTGCGGATTTTGTGCGCGGCTATCGCCCCATGCCGGGGGAGGTTTTTGCTTGAGCGAAGCGCTGCAGGGACAGCGTCTGCGCCGCGCCGCCCTGATTGCCTATCCTGCTGCCCTCGGCGGGGAGCGTCTCGATTTTCTCCTCGAGCGGAGTGCGCTGCAGGGGGCGGAACGGGCGAGCCTGCAGTGGCTGCTCAGTGGTGCCTTACGCGAGACGGCGATCCTGCAGGCACTGCTGGCGCAGTTGTTGCGGCCGGGGCGTCAGGACGAGCAGATTTCTGCCCTGTTGCAGTTGGCCTTGTATGAACTGCGCCACGGCCAGCGCCCAGAATTTGCCGTCGTCAATGATTGGGTCGCTGCCACCCAGTTGATCGGCAAGGTCTGGGCCAAGGGGTTGGTCAACGCTGTTCTGCGCCGCTACCTACGCGAGCGCTCTCGCCTCGACGCCATCCCGCCTCCGCAGTCCCATCCGCAGTGGCTCCTGCAACGCCTGCAGGTCGCCTACCCGGAGCAATGGCCGCAGATCATCGCCGCCAACTTGCAGCCCGCCCCCCTGTGGTTGCGGGTCAACCGGCAGCGCCGTAGCCGCGATGCCTATCAGGCGCTCTTGACGGAGCGCGGGGTTGCCAGCAGCTCGCACCCGCAGTTACCGGATGCGCTGATGCTGGAGCAGAGTCTGCCGGTGCAGGAGTTGCCGGGCTGGGAAGAGGGCTGGGTGGCGGTGCAAGACGGGGCTGCGCAACTGGCGGCAGAGATTCTGGCGCCCAAGGCGGGGGAGCGCATCCTCGATGCCTGTGCCGCCCCAGGCGGTAAAACGGCCCATCTCCTCGCCCTCGGCGCCGACGACCTGCTCGCCCTCGATCGCTCCGAAAGTCGCTTGCAGCGCACCCAAGCGGCGCTGCAACGCCAGGGCTTTGCTCCCACTCTGCGCCTGGCCGATGCCGCAGATCCTACCACGTATGCCGATGCCCGGCCCTTCGACGCCATCCTCCTCGATGTTCCGTGCAGCGCCACGGGGATCATCCGTCGCCATCCCGACATCCTTCATCGTCCGTCCGATCTCGCCACCCTCACCCAGGAGCAGGCACGCTTGCTGCGCGGGGTTTGGCCGCTGCTGCGCCCCGGCGGTCGCCTGCTGTACTGCACCTGCTCCGTCTTGCCCGAGGAGAATGGCGAGCAGATCGCGGCTTTCTTGGACGAGCAAGCCGATGCCCGCCTGCAGGTGCATCCCCTGAGCGGCCAGCGCCTGCCAGGCCAAGACGGCATGGATGGCTTTTTTTACGCGCTTCTCGGCAAAGTGGCCGAAGCGGGAGAGGCCGCGTGACGGAACGCCGTACTCCTTCGCCGCGACGACGCTGGTTGCATGCCCTGCACGCCAGCGCCGAAGAGCAGAGCCAAGGCGGATTTCTGCGCTGGTGGGCGATTCTACTCATCCTTTTGGTGCTGGGCTTTCTCGGCTTTACCTTTTTCGTCAGCAGCGCCGGGCCGCTCAGCCCGTACTTCGTGCCGATGCTGCTTGCCTCCGCCGGTATCGTCCTGCTGCTCTTGGTTTTGGTGCTCCTTGCCGTCGGCAGCCTGCTTCTGCGATTGCGCCGCGGCGAGGTAGGCAGTCAGCTCGCCACCCGCTTGGTGGTGATCATCACCATCCTCAGCCTGAGTCCGGCGGCGGTGGTCTTTGCCTTTTCCTGGCGCTATCTGAACCAAGGAATCGATTCTTGGTTGAGTACGGCGGTGGAGGTGACCCTGGCCCAAGCCGTCGATGTCGCCAAGGCCGGTATCGAACGCTATCGCAGCAGCACGCTGCTCTCCGCCGAGAGCATTGCCCAGGCCCTAACCGGCGCCTCCGACGCCAATGCCGTGCTCACCGTCATCCAGATGCGCGACCAGTTTCGTCTGAGCAGCGTGACGCTTTTTTCGAGCAGCAACCGCATCATCGCTACCAGCAGCGATAACCTCGACTTGGTGCCGCGCCTGCCCCGCGACCTCTTGCTTGGGATGCACGAAAACCACCCGGTCGTGAAAATGGCGACGGAGAATGGACAGCTCCTGGTGCGCGTGCTGATTCCGGTTATGAATCCCCACTTTGGGCGTGGCAATCGCCTGCTCTATGTCGAGCAGGTGGTGCCGGAACAACTCAGTCGCGCCGCCGTAGCGGTACAGGATGCCGATCATCGCTACCGGCAGTTGACCCTGATGCGCGGGCCGATGAAGACGGCGTTTCAAATGAACCTCGCCGTGGCGCTGTTGCTTACCGCCTTGTCGGCCCTGTGGATTGCGTTGCTGCTGGCGCGCCGCCTGACCGCCCCCATTGCCCGCTTGGCGGCCGGCACCCAAGCCGTGGCGCGCGGGGAATTCATTCCCCTGCAGATCGTCCCCAGCAACGACGAGCTCGGCGTCTTGATCCACTCCTTCAACAACATGACGCGCCAACTCGCCCGCGCCAAACAGCAGGCGGCCAAGGCCCAAGAAGAAGCAGAACAGCGACGCTACTACCTGGAGACCATCCTGGCGCAAATCTCCAGCGGCATTCTGATCTTTGCCGAGGATGGCCAGATCCTCGAAATCAACTCTGCCGCGCGCAAAATCCTGCGTCTGCCCGAGGAGGGCCTGCCCGAGCGCGAAAACGACCCGCAACTGCAGGAATTCTGGGCGCAGATTCAGGAGTGGATTCGTCATCCTCGCCCCGACATGCAGCGGGAGCTGCAGATCGAGCGCAGCGACGGCACCCAAACCCTCATTCTGCATGGCGCGCGTTTTACCGAAACCGAAGGCACCGTCGGCTTCGTCCTCGTCTTCGACGACGTCAGTCCGTTGGTGGCGGCCCAGCGCAGCGCTGCCTGGGGCGAGGTGGCGCGGCGCTTGGCGCACGAGATCAAGAATCCACTCACGCCCATTCAACTTTCCGCCGAGCGCCTGCGGCGCAAATATCTCGAGCGTCTGGGGGGGGAGGGCGAGACCCTCGATCGCGCCACCCATACCATCATCCAGCAGGTCGATGCCCTCAAGGTACTCGTCGATGCCTTCTCCGAATATGCCCGCGCGCCCAAGCTCGATCTGCATCCCCTTGATCTCAATGCCCTCATTGCCGACGTCGTCGAGCTCTATCGCGGCCAGGGGGCCGGGGTAGAGATCCACACCGACCTTGCCCCCGAACTGCCCCCCCTTCTTGCCGATGCCCATCGTCTGCGGCAGATCCTCAATAATCTGCTACGCAACGCTCTCGACGCCCTCACCGCCGAGGCGGACTCGGGACAAGCACCGCGGCAGATTTGGATTCGCACCCGGTTGGCTCTCGACCAGGCGCGCCCCATGCTAGAATGGACGGTGGAGGACGATGGTCCAGGCTTTCCGCCGGAGTTGCTCAGCCGGGTCTTTGAGCCCTATGTCACCAGCAAGCCCAAGGGTTCCGGGCTGGGGCTTGCCATCGTCCGGCGCATCGTCGAAGAACATGGCGGGCAGATTGTTGCCGGTGTTCGCGACGAGGGAAGTGGTGCCCGGGTCTGTATGCTTTTTCCCCTCGCGGCAGGGGTGCTAGAGGATAGCTGATGGAAACGAGACGACTGAGCATCCTGGTGATCGACGACGAGCCAGACATTCGCAGCACCGTGGCCGATATCCTCGAAGACGAGGGTTACCAGGTCACCCAGGCGGGTAGTGCCGCCGAGGCCGAGGCCTGTCTGCGCGACGCCGCCTTCGATCTTCTCCTCCTCGACATCTGGATGCCCGGCGAGGACGGCTTGCATTTTCTCCAACGCCTTGCCGAGACAGGGCTCGAACAGCCGGTGGTAATGATGTCCGGGCACGGCACTATCGAGACGGCGGTGCAGGCGACCAAGCTCGGTGCCTACGATTTCATCGAAAAGCCCCTCTCCCTCGACAAGACCCTGCTTAGCGTCGGGCATGCCTTGGAGGCCTTCCGTCTGCAGCGCGACAATCGCCAGCTGCGCGAGCAGAGCGGGCTGGTGGAGCGGCCAAGCGGCCAGAGCAGCGCGGTTCGCCAGTTGCGCGAGCAGCTCGAGCGCGTGGCGGCGGTAGATTCCTGGGTGCTCCTTTCCGGTGAGCCGGGCAGCGGCAAGGAGGTGGCGGCCCGCTATCTGCACCGCCAGAGTCGGCGTGCCGAAGGCCCGTTCATCGACCTGCGTGCCGGTGCCATTGCCCAGCCCAATGTGACCGTAGAGCTCTTTGGCTCCGAGCAGGATGGCCGGATCCAGCGCGGGCGGCTCGAGCAGGCCCATGGCGGCACCCTCTTCATCGACGAAATCGCCGACATGGACCTCGAAAGCCAAGCGCGGCTGATCTCTGCCCTGCAAGAACGGCGCATTCTCCGTGTAGGTGGCACCCATCCCGTAGCCCTCGACGTGCGCGTCATCGCCGGTACGGCGCGGGATCTGCAAAAGGCTGTCGCCGAGGGTCGTTTTCGCCAAGATCTGTTCTATCGTCTGCACGCCCTGCCCCTACAGGTACCCACCTTGGCCCAGCGCAGTGCCGACATTCCCGAGCTGGTCGAAGAATTCATGAACCTGCATCGCCGCCGCGATGGATTGAGTCGGCGCCAGTTTCTTCCCGAGGCCATGGAGGTATTGCGGCATTACCCCTGGCCCGGCAATGTGCGGGAGCTGCAGAATCTCGTCGAGCGCCTGATGATCCTTAGCGAAGGGCCGGAGGTCAGCGCCGAGGAAGTGGAAGGGGCACTCGGGCTCGATCAGCGCCTCGCCCCCCTCAGCAACGCCAGTGGCGATGATTTTGGCGGTACCCTAAAGCGGGCGCGGGAGCGTTTTGAACGCGCCTTTCTCGAATATCATCTTGCCCGCAACGACTGGAACATCGCCCGCACCGCCGAAGTAGCAGGGCTCGAGCGTACCCACCTATATCGTAAACTGAAAAATCTGGGCATTGGGCTGCGCGGTGAGCGCCGCGGTGACGAAGACTTGGAGGACTGATGGAAGAAAGCGCCTTGCAACCCTTGGGGATCGCCATCCTTACTGCTTCTGACACCCGCACGGCGGCAACCGACAAGTCCGGCGATCTCGCCCAAGCCCTCCTCACCGAAGCCGGACATCGGCTCATCGACCGCAAGATCGTTGCCGACGACCTCCTGCAATTGCGCGCCCAGATGCAGGCCTGGATCGACGACCCGCGTATCGACGTTGTCGTCAGTACCGGTGGTACCGGGCTCACCGGCCGTGATGTCTGCCCCGAGGCGATGGCACCTCTGGTGAGCAAGCCCATTCCCGGCTTTGGCGAGCTCTTCCGCTACCTCTCCTACCAGGAGATCGGCACCAGCACGATCCAATCCCGCGCCGAGGCGGCCATCTGCTCCGGCACCCTCTTCTTCCTGCTGCCGGGTTCCTCGGGGGCGGTGCGCACCGGCATCAGTCAAATCATCCTTCCCCAACTCGACATCCGTCATAAGCCCTGCAACCTCACCCAGCTCCTCCCGCGTATCCGTAACGAACGCTGATGCGCCGCGCTTGTCCGTGCACCCCGCGCTGCGCATAATTGCGCCATGGAAAATCGCTTTTCGGTCATTGTAGTAGGAGGGGGGCACGCGGGCATCGAGGCGGCGGCGGCGGTAGCGCGCGCCGGCGGCCACTGCCTGCTTCTTACCCAGAATATCGATACCATTGGGCAGATGTCCTGCAACCCCGCCATTGGCGGCATCGGCAAGGGGCATCTGGTCAAGGAAATCGATGCCCTCGGCGGCATCATGGCGCGCGCCATCGATCGCGCCGGCATCCAGTTCCGCATTCTCAATGCCCGCAAGGGCCCGGCGGTGCGCGCCACCCGCGCCCAGGCCGATCGCAGCCTGTATAAGGCTGCGGTGCGGGAGCTATTGGAAGAATACCCCAGCCTGCAGATTTTCCAGGGAACCGTCGGTGATCTCCTGGTCGAGAACGGGCAAATTGCCGGGGTGCAGCTCGAAAATGGGCAACGCTTTCACGCCCCCGCCGTGGTCTTGACCACCGGCACCTTCCTAGCCGGGCGCATCCATATTGGCGACCAGAGCACCCCCGCCGGCCGCGCCGGCGATCCCCCGGCCAATGCCCTGGCGGCGCGTCTGCGCGCCCTCGGTTTTCCGGTCGGGCGACTAAAGACCGGCACGCCGCCGCGTATCGACGGGCGCAGCATCGACTATTCTCGTCTCGAGGAGCAACCTGGCGACGATCCAGCGCCGCCTTTCTCCTTCCTCACCGATGCCATCACCGTCGAACAGCGGCCTTGTCATATCACTTACACCAACGCCGAGACCCATCGCATCATCCGCGAGAATCTGCAGCGCTCCGCCCTCTACGGCGGCCATATCCAGTCGAAGGGACCGCGGTACTGCCCTTCCATCGAAGACAAGATCGTGCGCTTTGCCGACAAAGCGGCGCATCAGATTTTTCTCGAGCCCGAGGGGCTGCGTACCCGCGAGGTCTATCCCAACGGCATCTCCACCAGCCTCCCCTTCGCCGTGCAGGAGGCCTTGGTACGCAGCATGCTGGGCCTCGAACATGCCGTGCTGCTGCGTCCGGGCTACGCCATCGAGTACGATTATCTCGACCCCCGAGCCCTCACCCGGCAGCTGCAGAGCCAACTCTTGCCGGGGCTTTTTTGTGCCGGGCAGATCAATGGCACCACCGGTTATGAAGAGGCCGCCGCCCAGGGCCTCCTTGCCGGCATCAATGCCCTGCGCTGGACGCTGGGGGAACCCGGCTGGTGCCCCGAGCGGCACGAGGCCTATCTTGGGGTGATGGTCGACGATCTCGTCACCCGCGGTCTCGATGAACCCTATCGCATGTTCACCAGTCGTGCCGAATATCGCCTGCGCCTGCGGGAGGACAATGCCGACCAGCGTCTGACCCCCATCGGGCGCGAGTTGGGCTTGGTCGATGACCAGCGCTGGCAGCGCTTCGTTGCCAAGCAAGCGGCTCTGCAGGCCGAAAGGCAGCGTCTCGAGGGACAGCGTATCCATCCCGATACCGCCGCGGCGCAGCAATTGGCGGCGCGTCTGCAACAACCCCTGCGCCGCGACCATAGCCTTTGGGAGCTGCTGCGTCGGCCCGAGCTCTCGTACGCCGAGCTGCTGGAAGATTGCGGCGTGGGCGATGCCCTGCCCGAATCTTTGGCCAAGGTCCTCGAAATCGACTGCAAATACGCCGGTTATGTGCAGCGACAAGAGGAAGAAGTCGAGCGCAACCAGCGCTGGGAAGCCCTGCCCATCCCCGCTAGCCTCGACTATGATGGCATCGACGGGCTGTCTACCGAGGTACGGCAACGCCTGCGCGCCCAGCGCCCAGAAACCGTCGGCGAGGCGAGCCGCATCAGCGGCGTTACCCCCACGGCGATCTCCCTGCTCTTGATTCACGTGAAACGCCAGCACTGGGCGGCCGCGAGCTGAGTGTCTGCACCAGCACTTCTTACCCAGCTGGGCCAGCATCTCGAGCAGGGGCTGGTCGCCATGGGCCTAGACGCGGAAATCGATGCCTTGGCGCGGCAGCGCCTGCTGCATTATCTCGTCGAACTCCTGCGCTGGAACCGGGTGCATAACCTGAGCGCCATCCAAGACCCGCAAGTGGCCGTCGAGCGTCACCTTCTCGATAGTCTCAGTTTCTTGCCCTTCCTACCGGCGCATAGGCCCGTTTATGACATCGGCAGCGGTGCCGGGCTTCCCGGAATCCCCCTGGCCATTGCTCGCCCGCAGCAGGCCTTTACCTTGGTGGAGCCAGCGGCCAAGCGCGTCGCCTTCCTCCGCCACAGCATCGCGCTGCTGGGACTGCCCGCTGTTACGGTGTTCCCGCAACGGGCAGAAAAACTACCTACCGCCCCGCAAATGGTCTTGGTCAGCCGTGCCACCGCCGAGCTCGCCGATTTTCTACAAATGGTGGCGGCTTGCCTGCAGCCTGGTACCCTGTTGCTCTTGGCCAAAGGCCCGGCTTGGCCGCAAGAGCTTGCCCGGTTACCCGAAGAATGGAAGCCACGCTTTGTCGCGCATCCCATCGCGGTTCCTGGCCAGCCCCAGCGTTTTCTCCTTCAGGCGCAAGTCCCCCTGGCAGCAACAGGTTGATAGTACTAGACTGCATGCCATGGACATCCAAGAAACCATCGATAGCGTGCGGAAGGTGCTCGAGGGCGTCATCGCCCCCGGCGTCGAATCCCTGCGTTCTCGCCTCGACTCCCTCGAAAAAGAAGTGCGGGAGAGCGGGCAAGGCGTCCATCGCTTGGATGGGCGCGTCGATCACCTCGCGGCCCGTGTCGACTCCCTCGCCGAGCGGATGAATGATGGCTTTGCGCGTCTGGATGCGCGGGTCGATGCCCTCGGTACCGGCCACAACGCCCGCGTCGACCATCTCGCCGAGCGTATGGAAGACGGCTTTTCCCGTTTGGATGCCCGCCTCGATACCCTTACTGCAGCAATTTTGGCAGCGCGGCGACCGACGGCCACCGACCCGGTCCTCACCCGCGTGAAAAAGCTGGAGCGTGAAGTCGAGGCATTGCGTAAAAAGGCCTAGCGTCGTCATGGCCAGTTACCGCCTGTCCTCCCTAGTCGGCGCCCCCGGCAATCGGTATCCTTGACCCGCAGTTTGCTTTGGAGAGAACGAAAATGCGGGTTGTGGCCATTGCCAACCAAAAAGGGGGGGTCGGAAAGACCACAACGGCGGTCAATCTCGCCGTCGCCCTCGCGGCCCTCGGCAAGCAAGTCCTGCTCATCGACCTGGATCCCCAGGGAAATGCCAGCACCGGCCTCGGGATGGAGAAAGGACGCTGGCCCAATGCCTACCACGTGCTGATGGGTGAGGCCGACCTGCGCAGCGCGTTGCTCCAACGTGGGCAGCTCTCTCTTCTGGTTGCCAGCGCAGACTTGGCGGCCGTGGAGCTGGAACTCGCGAGTGGCGACGAGCGCGAATTCCGATTGCGTAATGCTTTGCAATGCGCCGACGACTGGGAATATGTCTTGATCGACTGCCCGCCCTCGCTTGGCTTGCTCACCCTCAACGCCCTCGTTGCGGCCAATCGCGTTCTCATCCCCATGCAATGCGAGTACTTTGCCCTCGAGGGGCTGACCCAACTCCTCGACACCTTGCGTCGGGTACGTGCCCAGTTGCACCCCGGTTTGGAGGTCGACGGCCTGTTGCGCACCATGTTCGACGCTCGCAATCGCCTCTCCACGGAGGTCAGTGGCGAACTCGAAAGCCATTTTCCAGATCGCCTCTATCACGTCATCATTCCCCGTAACGTACGACTTGCCGAAGCGCCAAGTTTTGGCCGTCCGGCCGTCGAATACGACCCCAGTTGTGCCGGGGCGGAAGCCTATCGGCTCCTGGCGCAAGAATTTCTGCTCCGGGAGGAGCGCCAATGAGCAAAAAACCCGCCGCCCTCGGGCGTGGTCTCGACGCCCTCTTTGCCGGCAGTCGGGAAAGCAGCACCTTGCGCCATTTGCCCCTGGATTTGATCCACCCCGGTAGCCAGCAGCCGCGTCGGCATTTTGCCGAAGATGCCCTGCAGGAATTGGCCGATTCCATCCGCGCTGAGGGTGTCCTGCAACCGATCTTGGTGCGTGCCGAGGCCGATGGTCGCTACGCGCTACTGGCGGGCGAGCGCCGCTGGCGGGCGGCTCAGTTGGCTGGACTGCGGGAAATCCCCGCCCTTATCCGCGAGGCCTCGGAGCAGCAGGCCTTGGTCATCGGAGTGATCGAAAACATTCAGCGTCAGGACCTCGACCCCCTCGAAGAAGCGGCCGCCTTGCAACGACTCTTGACGGAGTTTTCCCTTAGCCATGAGGCTTTGGCCCAGGCCCTGGGTCGCTCCCGGGCGGCCATCAGCAACCAACTCCGTTTGCTGCGTCTCGACTCCTCCCTGGCGCCACAGCTTGCGTCTGGTGCCCTGAGCGCGGGCCACGCCCGGGCCTTGCTCCCCTTACCGCCCGCGCTGCAGCGGCGGGCAGCGGCGGATATCGTTGCTGGCGGCCTCAGCGTGCGACAAACCGAACGTCTGGTGCAGCGCCTCACCGCGGAAACGGCGCCGCGACCGGCAGCCAAGGATATCGAGCAAGCAGCCTTGCAGCGACAAGTCGAGCAGGTTCTCGGCCTACCGATCCGTCTGCGCCGCCGGGGTGAGGCGGGAGAGCTCTGCATTCGATGGCGCACTGCTGCCGAAGCCGACACCTTGTGGCAGCGCCTCGGGCTGCTTGATGATCCCGCTGCGGACTCTTGACCTTGCTCGAGTGCCTGTTTAGACTCCCTGCCAATTTGCGGTGAGGCCGATGCAAGAAAAACCCGCAACAATGGCCTCCTGGGCAATCTCCGCGTATGTGGGCCGGGTTGCCGCGTGGGTGCTGCTGTCCTCCCTACTCGTTGCCGCCGTGCTTGCTTGGCGGTGGAACCAGCGGGAGGGATGGGCGGTGCTCTACGCCGCCATATTGAGCGTCATGAACATGCTCATCTTGGGAAGTCGCCTGCTGGCGCTCCCCGCTGTACCTGCGGCTGCTACCAGGCGCTTGGGTGGAGCGGTGTTGCAGCGCTGGGTCTTCACCATCGTTGCGCTGTTGGTGGCGATTGCTTGGTTGCGTTTGCCGGTTCTCGGCCTCGTTATCGGGCTCTTGCTCGCACATTTCGTGTACTTAGGCTTCATGCTGCGGGAACGCAGCAGGAAAAGGAGATGAAACGTGGCATCTGGCGACATCGCCCACCACTTGACCAACTGGACCGTTGGTCAGGGTTTCTGGACCTTCGATCTCGATACTATCCTTATGGGTTGGGTCATGGCAGCGATTCTGGTGATCACTGCCATGGTCGTCGGTAGTCGGCTGCAGTCTGGTGCCCCTGCCGGCATGCAGGCATGGCTGGAAGGAGTTGTAGAGTTCATCGACAAACTCGTTTCCGACAGCTTTCCGGTCCGGGATCCGCTGATCGCCCCCGTCGCCCTGACAGTCTTTCTCTGGATCCTACTCATGAATAGCATGGACTTGATCCCTGCTTATCTGCCGGGGGCGGTCGCTGCTTGGTTCGGTATCGAGCATTTTCGTATCACGCCTACCGTCAACCTCAACACCACTTTTGCGGTGGCACTGACGGTATTCGGGTTGACCATTTTCACCAGCTTGCGCGTAAAAGGCTTTGCCTACTTCAAAACCTACCTGACCCACCCTTTTGGCAAGTACTTGATGCCCGTCAATATCGTGATGACCTTGATCGAAGAGATCACCAAACCCCTGAGCTTGGCACTGCGACTCTTCGGTAACATGTTTGCCGGTGAGCTAGTCTTTTTGCTCCTGGCGCTCTTGCCTTGGTGGGGGAACATGATTCTCGGGGTGGTCTGGTCGGGCTTCGAGTCTCTGATCATCATGCTGCAGGCCTTCATCTTCACCGTGCTGACGGTCGTCTACCTCGGCATGGCCAATATGCAAGAACACTGATTTCCCTTTCATTTACCTCTTGAGGAGTATCGACATGGACGCACATACCATCATCGTTGCAGCAACGGCCATCGCGGTGGGCATCATCTTTGGTGCCGCCGGCCTCGGTTCTGCCATTGGCTGGGGTCTCATCACCTCCAAGACCATCGAGGGCATCACCCGGCAGCCGGAAATGCGCCCACAGTTGCTGGTCAATACCTTCATCTTTGCCGGTTTGATGGAATCTTTCCCCTTCATCATTCTCGCCTTCGGTTTCTGGTTCCTCTTCGCTAACCCCTTCCTGGGCTAATGCGTCGGGCTGGCTGAGCTGGCCCTCGTGCAAGAGAGGACGACATGAATCCAGTAAGTATCAACGGGACTTTGATCATCCAGCTGATCACTTTCGTGATCCTGGTGCTCCTGCTCTATCGCTATTTGTATGGTCCGCTGCGGCGGATGATGGATGAGCGCTCGGCAAAGATTGCCGACGGTCTCGCTGCTGCCGAGCGCGGTCAGGAGGAGCTCGATCTGGCGCAGAAGCGGGCGACCGAGATCCTTCGCGAAGCAAAGGAAAAGGCCAGCGAGATCATCGCCATGGCCGAACGCCGGAGCATCGAGATGCGCGAGGAGGCGCAGGCCAAGGCGCGGGAAGAGGCGGATCGCATCATCGCTGCGGCGCGGGCAGAGATCGAGGTCGAAGGCAATCGGGCTCGCGAGCAATTGCGTGGTGAGGTGGTGCGTCTGGTGATCGATGGATCGCAGCAGATCCTGCATCGGGAAATCAACGCCGACAACCACCGCGACATCGTCGATCGCATGGTTGCCCAACTCTAACGGAGGCCGCGATGTCCGATTTCAATACCCTGGCGCGCCCGTACGCGGAGGCCCTTTTCGAGATGGCCGCCGCCGGCGCGGTGACCAGCGCTTGGGACGATGCCTTGCAGGCCTTGGCGTCTTGGGTGGACAACGCTGACGCGCGCTCCTTTCTCGCCGATCCCGAACGCTCCGATGCCGATAAAGTCCATCTGTTGCGCGGGATCGATGTCGCCGTGGATGGTGAGGCTTGGGGTCGGTTTGTCGAGCTGCTCATTCGCAACGATCGCTGGTTGCTTGCTCGCGAGATCGCCAACCTTTTCCGTGACGCCCTGCGTCGTGCCAAAGGCGAGCTCGACGTTCTCGTCACCAGCGCCTTCGCTCTCGATGACGCGCAGAAGGCGGCGGTGGTGGCGGCCATGGAGCGACGCCACCCCGGCATGCGCATTACCCTGCGGGAAGAAATCGATCCCGAGCTGCTCGGTGGCCTGTTGATTCAGGCCGGCGACGAATCCATAGATGCATCCGTGCGCGGTCAGCTTCAGCAGCTGGCGCAAAATCTTCGCAATTGAATTGAGGTAATGGCATGCAACAACTGAATCCCTCGGAAATCAGTGACCTGATCCGCGCGCGGATAGCAGGTTTCGAAGGGCGGGTCGAAACCCGCTCGCAAGGCACAATCACTAGTCTTAGCGACGGTATTCTTCGTATTCATGGTCTAGAAGACGTGATGTACGGCGAAATGCTGGAGCTGCCGGGCGGCAAGTATGCCCTGGCCATGAACCTCGAGCGCGACAATGTCGGCGCCGTGGTGCTCGGGGAATTCTCTGGCCTCGAAGAGGGCAACATCGTCAAGTGCACCGGCAAGGTGATGCAGGTTCCCATCGGCAAGGAGCTTCTCGGAAGAGTGGTCAACTCCCTCGGGCAGCCAGTGGATGGCAAAGGACCCATCGACGCCAAGGAATTTGACGTCCTCGAAAAGATTGCGCCCGGCGTTATCGATCGCCAAAGCGTTGACGAGCCCATGCAGACGGGTATCAAGGCCATCGACGCCATGGTGCCGATCGGACGCGGCCAGCGCGAACTGATCATTGGTGATCGGCAAACCGGCAAGACAGCGGTCGCCGTCGATGCCATCCTCAATCAGAAGGGCAAGGATGTGTACTGCATATATGTAGCGGTAGGCCAAAAGGCCTCCACCGTTGCCAACGTGGTTCGCACCCTCGAGGAGTACGGCGCGCTGGAGTACACCATCGTTGTGGCCGCCAACGCTTCCGAGTCGGCTGCCATGCAGTACTTGGCGCCCTACGCCGGCTGCACTATGGGTGAGTACTTCCGCGATCGCGGCATGGATGCCCTGATCATCTATGACGATCTTTCCAAGCAGGCCTGGGCCTATCGGCAGATTTCCCTCCTGCTGCGCCGTCCGCCGGGCCGCGAAGCGTACCCAGGCGACGTGTTCTATCTCCATTCCCGTCTTCTCGAGCGCGCGGCGCGGGTGAATGCCGACTTCGTTGCGGCAAAGACCAATGGTGCAGTGCAGGGCAAGACGGGTTCGCTAACCGCACTGCCGATCATCGAAACCCAGGCGGGTGACGTGTCGGCCTTCGTGCCTACCAACGTGATTTCCATTACCGACGGGCAGATTTACCTGGAGTCGGACCTGTTCAATGCCGGTATTCGCCCGGCCATCAACGCTGGCCTTTCGGTGTCGCGCGTTGGTGGTGCAGCCCAAACCAAGGTCATCAAAAAGCTCGGTGGTGGTATTCGTCTCGATCTCGCCCAGTACCGCGAGCTCGCCGCTTTCGCGCAGTTTGCTTCCGATCTCGACGAAATCACCCGCAAGCAGATCGAGCGCGGCAAGCGCGTTACCGAACTCCTCAAGCAGGATCAGTACGCGCCGATGTCAGTAGCCGAGCAGTCGATCTCTCTTTTCGCCGCCAGTGCCGGTGCCCTCGATGACGTCGAGGTAAGCAAGGTCCGCTCCTTCGAAAAGGCCTTGCTCGCCTACATGCACTCCAATCATCAGGCAACGGTCGATGCCCTCGAGGAGAAAAAGGCATTGACGGATGAGATCAAGAGCGAGCTAGAGGCGGCCTTGCAGCAGTTCAAGTCCACCGCAAGCTACTAAGGAAAGGCAATGGCAAAGGCGAAGGAAATCAACGCCCAGATCAAGAGCGTCAAAAACACGCGCAAGATCACCAAGGCCATGGAGATGGTCGCGGCGAGCAAAATGCGCCGCGCCCAGGAGCGCATGGTCGCCTCGCGTCCCTATGCCGACAAGATTCGGGAGGTGCTGGCCCATGTGGCGCAGGCACACCCGGAATACGCGCATCCTTTTTTGCAAGAGCGTCCCATCAAGCGGGTGGGTTTTCTCCTGGTTAGTTCCGATCGCGGTCTGTGCGGCGCGCTCAACGTCAATGTCCTGCGTATTATCGTGCAGCAGATGCACGAACTTGAAAGTAAAGGCGTAGAGGTTCGGGTAGCGGCCATCGGTAACAAGGGGGTGGGCTTTTTACGTCGTCATGGTGCCCAGCTCAGTGCCGAACTCACCGGCTTGGGCGATCGTCCTGCCCTTGCCGACATGATTGGTCCCATCCGCGTCATGACCGAAGCCTACCGCAGTGGCGAAATCGACGCCCTCTACTTGGTCTCTTCGCGCTTCGTCAACACCATGCTACAACGCGCGAGCCTGGAGCAGGTCTTGCCGGTCAAGAAACCGGAGCAGCGGACGGTCGCGGCCGAGCGTTGGGACTATATTTACGAACCGGAAGCACGCCCGGTGCTCGATCATCTCCTGCAGCGCTATGTCGAGTCGATCATCTATCAGGCGGTCATCGAGCATTTGGCCTGCGAACAGAGTGCGCGTATGGTGGCCATGAAAAACGCCTCGGACAACGCGAAGCGGCTGGTGGGCGAGTTGCAGCTGGCCTACAACAAGGCGCGTCAGGCAGCGATCACGCAGGAAATTGCGGAGATCAGTGCTGGCGCCTCGGCGGTGTAATTTTTTGGATTTATTGAGGAAGCAGAGCATGAGCGAAGCACAAGCGGCAGAGCAGGCGGTAGGCCATATCGTCCAAGTGATTGGGCCGGTCATCGACGTGGCCTTTCCCCGGGGACAGGTGCCCGAAGTCATGGAAGCGGTGGTGGTAGACGATCATCATCTGACCATCGAGATTCAGAGCCAGCTAGGGGATGGGGTGGCCCGCGGCATTGCCATGGGTTCCAGCGAAGGCCTCAAGCGCGGCCTAGCGGTGCGTCGTACGGGGGCCCCCATCAGCGTCCCCGTTGGTCATGGCACCCTCGGTCGAATCATGGATGTGCTCGGTCATCCCGTTGATGGCAAGGGCGCCGTACAGTGCGACGAGCGCAAGGCCATCCATCGTCCCGCTCCCGCCTTTGAAGAGCTGGCGGCAAGCACCGAGGTGCTGGAAACCGGCATCAAGGTCGTCGACTTGATCTGTCCCTTTGCCAAAGGCGGCAAGGTCGGTCTTTTCGGTGGCGCTGGCGTGGGTAAGACGGTGTTGATGATGGAGCTGATCCGCAACATCGCTACCGAGCATACCGGCTACTCGGTCTTTGCTGGCGTTGGCGAGCGGACCCGCGAGGGCAACGACTTCTACCACGAAATGACAGAGTCCAAGGTTATCGACAAGGTGGCCTTGGTTTACGGGCAGATGAACGAGCCACCCGGCAACCGTTTGCGCGTTGGTCTTACGGGTCTGACCATGGCGGAGCACTTCCGCGACGAAGGCCGCGACATCCTGATGTTTATCGATAATATTTTCCGTTACACCCTGGCGGGTACCGAAGTATCGGCGCTGCTCGGGCGTATGCCCTCGGCGGTGGGTTATCAGCCGACGCTGGCGGAAGAAATGGGCAAGCTCCAGGAACGCATTACCTCTACCAAGGTGGGTTCCATCACCTCGGTACAGGCGGTGTACGTGCCGGCAGACGATCTCACCGATCCTTCTCCGGCCACGACCTTCGCCCACTTGGACGCAACGGTGGTGTTGTCGCGACAGATTGCGGAGCTCGGCATCTACCCCGCCCTCGATCCCCTCGACTCCTTCAGTCGTCAGCTCGACCCGCAAATCGTTGGTCAGGAGCACTACGACGTTGCCCGCGCCTGTCAGAAGACTCTGCAGCGCTACAAGGAGTTGCAGGACATCATCGCCATTCTGGGCATGGATGAACTCTCCGCCGACGATAAGGTCTTGGTGGGGCGGGCGCGCAAGATTCAGCGCTTCCTCTCGCAGCCCTTCTTCGTGGCCGAGGTCTTCACCGGCAGCCCGGGTACCTATGTTTCCCTCAAAGAAACCATCCGCGGCTTCAAAGCCATCGTTAGCGGTGAGTACGACCATCTGCCCGAGCAGGCCTTCTACATGGTGGGTACCATCGACGAAGCCTTGGCCAAGGCCCAGAAGCTGCAGCAGGGCTGATCGACGCCATGGCGATGCAAATCGATGTGCGCGTGGTAAGTGCCGAGGGCAGCGTCTACGAGGGCCAGGCGGAAATGGTCGTGGCGCCGGGGCAGATGGGTGAGTTGGGGATTTTGCCTCGACATGCCCCGTTGCTCACCGGCCTACGGCCCGGCGAGTTGCGCATCAAAAATGGGGCGGAAACCGAGTATCTCTTCGTCAATGGGGGGATTCTCGAAATCCAGCCGGATTGCGTGACGGTTTTGGCCGATTCGGCCGAGCGGGCGGCGGACATCGACGAAGCCAAGGCCAGGGCCGCTAAGGATGCGGCGGAGGCACGCATGGCCAATCACACCGACGCGATGGATTATGCCGCAGCTCAGGCGGAGCTCCTCGAGCAGGTGGCGCGTCTGAAGGCACTGCAGCGGCTCCGGGACCAAGGCATTTTGCGCTAAGGTCTGCAAGTCTAGCGCACCCTCATGGCCCCAGCGCAGTCGCGTACTGGGGCCTCTTTATTGGAGAATCCGATGAGCATCGACGTTGTTGTTCTAGCGGCTGGCAAAGGTACGCGTATGCGCTCGGCCTTGCCAAAGGTGCTGCAGCCGTTGGCACAACGGCCTTTGTTGGCCCATGTGCTGGCCACGGCGCGTGCTATCCGCGGCTTGCGGCAGCTGCATGTGGTCATCGGCCATGGCGCGCCGGCGGTGCGCAACGCCTTTGCCGAAGACATCGATGTCCTCTGGCACGAACAGGCGGAGCAGCGCGGTACCGGCGACGCCTTGCGTACGGCGCTATCGGGTCTGCATTCGGCCGAGCGCGTACTGGTGCTCTACGGAGACGTTCCCCTCCTGCAAGCGCAAACCCTTGCGGATTTCATTGCGGCAGTGCCCGAAAACGCGCTGGGTCTCTGCACCGGCATCTTGGCGGACCCCCACGGCTACGGTCGCATTCTGCGTGGGGCCAATGGCCGGGTACAGGCAATTCGCGAGGAGCGTGACTGCAGCCCGAAAGAGCGGCAAGTTGCCGAGGTCAACCTTGGTATCCTGCTGCTACCGGCGGCCCCGCTGGCGCGCTGGCTTGGGCAGCTGCAGCCCGCAAATGCGCAGGGGGAATACTACCTGACGGATCTGATCGGCCTGGCGGTAGCCGAGGGGATCCCGGTCGAGCCGTTCTGTCTGCCGGATCCGCAGGAGGCCCTCGGCGTAAACGATGCCGCGCAACTCGCCGAGGTGGAGCGCCTCTATCAGCGCCGGCAGCTTACCGCCCTGCAAAAGGCGGGCTTACGCTGTGCCGACCCGGCACGCTTCGATCTGCGCGGCGAGCTTCGCTTCGGTGCCGACTGCTGGATCGAGCCCAACGTTATCATCGAGGGCCAAGTAGTATTGGGTGACCGGGTGCGGATTGGTGCTGGCGCCATCTTGCGCGACGTCGAAATTGCCGACGATGTCGAAATCCTGCCCTATTCGCTCCTGGAGGGGGCGAAGATTGGTGCGGCGGCGCGCATTGGCCCCTTTGCGCGCATCCGTCCGGGAACGGAGATTGGTGCCGCCGCCCATATTGGTAACTTCGTCGAAGCCAAAAAAGTAATTCTGGGGGCCGGCAGCAAGGCCAATCACCTGAGTTACCTGGGGGACGCTGAAATCGGCCAGGGCGTGAACATTGGGGCTGGTGTCATTACCTGCAATTACGATGGCGCCAACAAGCACCGCACGGAAATTGGTGACGAGGTTTTCGTCGGCTCCGATACCCAGTTGATTGCCCCAGTAAAAGTCGGCGCTGGTGCGACCATTGGTGCCGGTAGTACCATCACCCGCGAGGTTCCGGCTGGCGGGCTGACCTTGAGCCGTAGCCCGCAGAAGTCGATTGCTCACTGGCGACGGCCGAAAAAATCCGGTACACCTGCCTAAACCGAAACTTTAGGAGTCCCGTATGTGTGGAATCGTTGGCGGCGTTGCCGCAGCGGATGTGGTCCCCGTCATTTTGGAGGGATTGCGGCGCTTGGAGTACCGTGGCTACGATTCGGCGGGCTTGGCCTTTCTGGATGCCGACGGAGCCTTGCAACGGCGGCGTAGCGTTGGACGGGTTGCCGAGCTGGCGGCACTGCACGCTGCCGAGGGCTTTGCCAGCGGCATCGGCATTGGCCACACCCGTTGGGCAACCCATGGTGGTATCGCCGAGCAGAATGCCCATCCCCTCATTTCCTCGGAAGAGATTGCCGTCGTCCACAACGGCATCATCGAAAACTACCAAAATCTGCGCCAGCGCCTGCAGGCCTTGGGCTACGCCTTCAGTTCCGAGACCGATACCGAGGTCATCGCCCACCTGGTGCACTGGTATCGTAGCCAGCTGCCGAGTCTGTTGGCGGCGGTGCAGGCGGCCAGTCGCGAGCTCCAGGGCGCTTATGCCTTTGCCGTGCTCAGCCGGCGCGACCCCGGCAACCTCATTCTGCACCGACGTGGCTGCCCGCTTCTGCTAGGCGTGGCCGAGGGGGGGCGCTATTTTGCCTCGGATGTAGCGGCACTCCTGCCGGTAACGCGGCGGGTGCTGTACTTGGAAGACGGCGATTTTGCTGCGCTGACGCAAGATCATTTTCAGCTCCGGGATGTGGATGGCGTGGCACTGCAGCGGGAGGAGCACTGGAGCCAGCTCAGTTCCGCCGCCATCGACCTTGGACCGTATCGGCATTTCATGCAGAAAGAGGTCCACGAGCAACCCCGCGCCATTGCCGACACCCTCGAGGGCGCCTTGGGCGACGAGTTCTCCATCGACCAGCTCTGGGGCGAAGGGGCCGAGGAGCGCCTGCGACAGATCGACCGGGTGCTATTCCTCGCCTCCGGAACCAGCCATTACGCAAGTCTGGTGGGGCGGCAGTGGATCGAGTCCCTGGCGGGCATCCCCGCCCAGGCCGAACTAGGTCACGAATATCGGTATCGGGAGAGCATTGCCGATCCGCGGCAGCTGGTGGTTACCCTGTCGCAGTCCGGCGAGACTCTCGATACTTATGAGGCCCTGCGTCACGCCCAGGCCCTCGGGCATACCCATACCCTGTCGATTTGTAACGTGGCCGAGAGCGCGATTCCGCGCGCCTCGGCCCTGCGCTTTCTTACCCGTGCCGGGCCGGAAATTGGGGTGGCCTCTACCAAAGCCTTCACTACCCAACTGGTGGCACTCTATTTGCTGGCGCTCAGCCTTGCCGTGGTGCGCGGGCGCATCGATGCCGCAGCGCTGCAAACGCAGCGCGAAGCCTTGCGGCAGCTGCCGGGTAGCGTGCAACAGGCGCTCAACCTCGAGCCGCAAATCCAGCTTTGGGCAAGCCAGTTTGCCGACAAGGAGCACGCTCTCTTTCTTGGCCGCGGCCTGCATTACCCCATCGCCCTCGAGGGCGCCCTCAAGCTCAAGGAAATTTCCTACATCCACGCCGAAGCCTACCCCGCCGGAGAGCTCAAGCATGGTCCCCTGGCCTTGGTAGATGCGCGAATGCCGGTGGTGGTCATTGCCCCCAACGACCGCCTGCTCGAAAAGCTCGCCGCCAATATGCAGGAAGTCCACGCCCGCGGCGGCCAGCTCTACGTGTTTACGGACCTCGACAGCCATTACCAGGCGAGCAGCGGGGTGCATGTCATCCGCCTACCGCGGCATGTCGGCCTGCTCTCGCCGGTTTTGCATGCCATCCCGGTACAGCTGCTTGCCTATCATGCCGCCTTGGTCAAGGGCACCGACGTCGATCGCCCCCGCAACCTCGCCAAAGCAGTCACGGTCGAGTAGAGCGCACGCTGCCCATCACGTTGTGTCCACAGGTAACAAAGTTGCATAAGCTCAGAAACCTTTGGCACTCCTCTATGGAGGTACTCCTCTCTCTGCCCAAGGTTTTCGCAATTTCCCTGGTCACTACCTTCATAATGAATAAGAATCATTCTTGACAAAGTACTCGTTATCAGGAATCCTTGTGCTCACCACCAAACAAGTCGGGAGCAAGAAGTGATTCGAGGATTTCTGAAAACGCTGTTGTGGACCAGCTCTTCCCTCTGTTGGAGCGCCGTGGCTTGGGGTGCCTTACCGGGGCCGGGAGAGGACTCGGCAGCTGCCGGGCAAACCGGCGTCGCCCCGCGTTACCTCAGCAACTACTCTCATCTCGTTGATGGCGTGTCTTGGGCCGGCCATCTGGATACTGAGCTTTTCAGCAATCTTTCCGGCGGCATCAAGCGTGGCGCCAGTAACGATACTGCGGGGCAGCTGGGCCTGCAGTGGGATAGCGAAAAGGCGGGGATGTGGAAGGGCGGCCAAATCAATCTTTCTACTTTTGCGACCTACAGCAGTGCCGAGCAAACGGATTTCAGCGGTGATCAGCAGGTGGCGAGCAACATCTACGCGCCAAACGGGATTCGCCTGTACGAGGCCAATTATCGGCAGCAATGGACGCCATGGTTGGCTACCCGGGTGGGCTTCACCGATTTCAATCTCTACTTCGATGTGGCGAGTAATGCCCTGCAGCTCATCAACAGCTCGTTTGGGCTGACGCCGACCATCGCGGTGAATGTACCGGCAGCGCCAACCTATCCTTACAGCGGCCTTGGTTTCATCGTTAGCACCCATGGTAGCAACTGGAGCAGCAAGGCGGGGATTTTTCAGGGCGATGCCCTGCATCCCTGGAGTGGGACCTTTGATCGAGGTTATCTCGCGCTTTGGGAAGGCGCCCTGCACCTGGGCCAGGAGGATGGCGATGACCCTGACGACGACACCGAAACCTTTGGACAATGGGTGTTCAAGCTGGGGGCCTGGCACTATCAGCAGCCCCGTTTTGATGAGGTCGAAGATCTTGGCCCCAGCAGCAGCGGGCTTTACGGGGTGGTGGAGGCGCACTATGACGTCGGTGGGGTGCAGCTTGGGCCTTTCCTGCAATGGGGTGCCTCGACCGCTACGCAAAACATCGTGCCGTGGTACTTGGGGTTGGGTACCAAAATTTCGCACTTTGTGCCCGGGCGCCCTAACGACGCCCTCTCCATAGGCTTCGCGCGGGCGGGGTTTCGTGCCGCAGCGCTACAAAACGCTCTCGGCCTCGAAGCGAGCGAAGACACGCAAGATGCGCCTACGGGCAGTCGCTTACACAGTGCTGAAACCGCCTACGAAATTACCTATGTGGCCAAGCTAAATGACCACGTTAGCATTCAACCCGATTTGCAGTACATCACCCACCCCAGCGGTATCTATCCCAATGCCCTGGTGGGGATTCTCCGCCTGCATCTGGAGTTTTCCTGACCCGGTAGCTTTCTCCTCACTCGTCTCCGTAGCCGATTGCGCGCCTCCGGGCGCGCTTTTTTGGGTTGACAGCCATCCTTGGGCGTAGGAGTATTCGCAACATAGTTGCATTTATGGAGATTGCCGCAATGTTACTTCGCAAAACGCTTGTTTCTTCCCTGGCGCTTGGCTGGGGATTGCTCTTTTTGGGGCTGGGCAGCGCCGAGGCGGCCGCGATCAAGGCGGTCGGGGTGGAAAACGAATACGCCAATGTCATCAGCCAAATCGGTGGACCCTATGTGCAGGTACAGGCCATCGAAAGCAATCCCAATACCGACCCGCATACCTTTGAGGCGAGCCCTGCCGTAGCCCAGGAGGTAGCCGCCGCACAGCTGGTAGTGCGCAATGGCCTGGGCTACGACAGCTGGGCGAAGAAGATCCTTGCTGCCCATCCCAATTCGGCGCGCAAGGTGATTGTGGTGCAGGATCTCTTAGGCCTGCCGAGCAGTACGCGCAATCCGCACCTTTGGTACAAGCCCGAGACCATGCCCAAGGTGGCGGCGGCGGTGGCGGCAGCGCTGACGGAGATGATGCCAGCGCAAAAGAGCTACTTTGCAGCACGGGTGAAGGCCTTCGATGCCTCGCTACAGCCGTGGTTTGCCGGGTTGCGCGCCTTTCGCAGCAAGTACCCGCATCTGCCGGTGGCGGTAACCGAGCCGGTGGCGGACTACATGCTCGAGGCGGCGGGCTGCGATATCAAGACTCCCTGGGCCTTGCAGGCGGCCATCATGAATGGCACCGATCCGGCACCCCAGGATGTCAGCACCCAGAATGCCCTCTTTCAGCGTCATCAGGTCAAAGTTTTCCTCTATAACCAGCAGGTAACCGACAGCCTGACGCAGTCGTTTCTACACAATGCCAAAGCGGCAAAAATTCCGGTGGTAGGGGTGTATGAGACCATGCCCACGGGCTATGACTACCAGCGCTGGATGATGGCCGAGTTGAATGCCTTGGAGCGGGCGGTAAGCCAAGGGCAATCGACCACCGTCTTGCACTGACTCTTGCCAGCCGGGCGAGCACGCTCTAGGCTCCTGGGAGTTTTTCCTGGGAGCCTTTTCATGTTGCATTCGCGCTGGGATTTCCTGCCCTCTTGGTCGACCATGATCCACGACCGCCTCTGGTCTTGGGCAGGACATCTGCTGGCGGCGGCGCTGGTTCTTCTCATTGGAATTGCGATAGCGCATTGGCTTGGCCGGCTCGCTGCTCGCGCCCTCGAGCGCTTTCATTATGATCTGACCCTGGCGCGTTTCCTCGATTCCGCCATCAAGATTGCGCTGTACTTGGTCGTTTTCGTGGCCGCCCTCGGCCAGTTGGGGGTGGAGACGACTTCTTTGCTGGCCATGCTCGGTGCGGCGGGTTTGGCCATTGGCCTGGCTCTGCAGAAGTCTTTGAGCGACTTTGCCGCGGGTGTTTTGCTGCTTCTGCTGCGACCCTATACCGTTGGCGATCTCGTGGAAGTGGCGGGTATTTCTGGGACCGTAGAGCGCATTCATCTTTTTCAGAGCATCCTCATCAGCAGCGACAATCGGCGCCTCTCGGTGCCCAACGGTAAGATCGTCAGCGGGGTAATCACCAACAATTCGGTGTTGGGGCAGCGGCGCATCGATCTTGTTTTGGCCATCGCCCAAGATGCGGATTTGCGCCGCGCCCTCGGCATCCTACCCGAAGTGGTTGCCGCCGAGACACGGGTATTGGCAGATCCCGCCCCCAGCTACGGGGTGCTGGAGCTCACGGAAACCAGCGTGCAACTGTTCGCCCGCCCTTGGGTGCTGGCGGCGGACTACGCCAACACCCGCAGTGCCCTGCTCGAGGCCATCAAGGTAGCCTTTGACGAGGCTGGCGTTGCCCTAGCCTCGCGCCAAACCTTGGCGGTCTCCCACACGGAACCCGCTGCTTCTTGAGCGGAAAGCGCAGCGATCGACTCCTGGCCGCGGTGCTGACGGCATTTTTGCGCCTGTGCGCGGCCTTGCCGCGCCCCCTGCGGGTGCTGCTCGGTAATTTCTTGGGGGAGCTGGCCATGCTCGTGCCGCGGGCACGCCGGGTGGCGCGCATCAACCTGGGCTTGGCTTTTCCGGAGTTATCGCCACGTGCGCGCCGGCGCCGGCTGCGTGTCCATTTCCAGCAGCTAGGGCAGGCCTTTGTCGAGCTGGGGCCGCTTTGGTTTTGGCCGCTGGCGCGCAGCCTGGCCCTGATCCGTGCGGTGCGCGGCGCGGAGCTGGTGGATGCCGCCCTGACTGAGGGCAAGGGGGTAATCCTGTTTACCGCCCATCTGGGGGCCTGGGAGGCGGCGGTGCAGTACATCGGCCAGCGTTGGCCGGTGACGGTGCTCTACATGCCCACCCGCAATCCTGCCATCAATGCGCGCATGGTGGCAGGCCGCGGGCGTAGCGGCGCGCGCTTGGTGGCCAAGGAGGGCGGTATTCGCCCCTTACTGCAGGCGCTGCAAAAAGGGGAAGTCGTGGGGGTGCTGCCAGACCAAAACGTCGACCCCAAGGAAGGGGTCTTTGCACCCTTCTTTGGGCGCCCGGCCTGCACCACTCCCCTGCTTGGGCGCTTGGCGCAGCGGCGTGGTAGCCCGGTCTTCGGCCTCTTTGCCTATCGATTACCGGCTGGGCGCGGCTTTACGATCGAGATCCTGCCCATGCCTGCGGGTTTTCCGAGTGGTTGCGACGAAGACGATGCCGCGACCATGAATGATGTTCTCGAGGCTGCCATCCGCAAGGCGCCGGAGCAATATTGGTGGGTGCATCGTCGCTACAAAGACCCCGCCCCCGGCTGGGAATACCCCTACTGAGGGGGGCTTGAAAAGCATTTTTGCGGTCCCCAATTTCCGAGCAGGTGAGTGACAGCCAATGCAAGGAGGTTCGTATGAGTCAGGAAAAAACCCCAGCTCCCGTCCAGGTATTGGATCCTGTGGAGCAGATTTTTGATGCGGTACTACCGGGCTTCTTCCGGCCGATGCAGGGCGCTACGGGTACCCGACCCAACATTGCCCATATCGATGTCATCGACCGCGACAACGAGATTGTGGTCAAGGCCGAGGTAGCCGGTGTCGATAAAGACAAGCTCGACATTCAGGTACACGGCAATCAGGTGTACATCAGCGGCAGCAAGGAAGAAGAAGTCAACAAGGAAGAAGGCAAGGTCATCTATCGCGAGCGTCGATACGGGAATTTCTCGCGTACCATCCAGCTGCCAGTGGATGTAGACGCCGGCCAGAGCAAGGCCAGTTATAAAGACGGTGTGCTGGAATTGGTGCTGCCTAAGGCCGAGTCGGCCAAGCGGCGCAAGATCGCCATCGAGTGATCCACAGCGCAACACGCAAGGGGGCTGCGGCCCCCTTTTTTCATTGCACCGTAACGGGACGTTCTGCCGAGCCCGTTTGACCGTTGTTGTCGACCCAGCGCAAGCGCAGCATGCCATTCTTTTCTACGCGCACAGGAAAGGCCAGGTAGGGGTTGGGGCTCATCATGGCCGAGCAATCGAAGGAGCACAGGGGCTTGCCGTCGAGCTCTACGGTCACTTGCGTAATGAAGCTTGCCTTGCCGGCCTCTTGGGCGGTTTCCATGGTATGGAAGAGCAGGGTGCGCACTTCGACGATTTCGCCCGCGCGCACTCGTTGTGGCACCTCGAGCAGGATGCCTTGTTCCCGCCGGCCAATGAAACTGCTGGTGGTTGCCAGAAGGCTCATGGTTTTTTCTCCGTAGATTTTTTGAGAAGAGGCGCCAGCGGCAGACCGACGCGGACCGGCGCTGGCGCCGAGGCAAAGAGTTGCCCACGGTTGCTGCGGGCCACCACGCGCACGGCGCTATCCTGAAAGACCTTTACCCGCAGGTAGCAAGCGGCGCGACCATTGGCGGGGCTGCAGTGGAAAATGGCCGCCAAGGGGGTGGGATTGTGGTCGACGAATATATAGAGCGCCTCAATATAGTCGTCGCTGTGCATGGGGTGGTCGACGGCCACGGAAACCGGCACCGAGAGAGGATCCTCGACGGTAGTGGGCACGCGCAGGCGAAGCTTGGGCGAGGGCGGCAACTGATCTTTGGCGACGGTAGCCTGCAAGGCCGCCTCGAGACTTTCGGCGGCAAAGGCCGCGGCGGGCCAGGTATCCAGTTGGGCGGCTTGGGCGATGCGCGTGCCCACCAGCGTGGCGCCGACGGCCAGGCTGCTCGCCATGGCGCTCAAACGCAGGAATTCCCTTCGTTGCATGCTCTTCTCCGAATGCTGCGGTTGCCAATCAGCCTACAGCATAGTCGACGATGCCGCGGCTGACAAAGCGGCTATTTGCCAATACAAAAGCGCGAAAAGATTTCACCAAGAATTTCCTCGACATCGACAGCGCCGGTGATTTGCCCGAGGGCCGCGGCCGCGTCGCGCAAGCCCTGAGCGACGAGCTCTTCGGCGCCCGCGTGTAGCTGCATGGCGGCCTCTTGCAGGGCGTTGTCGGCGGCCTCCAGGGCAAGAACGTGCCGCTGCCGGGCCAAATAGGGGGCGCTGTCTTCGCCACCCACGACCGCGCGCAGATGCGCGCGCAAGTCCGCAAGCCCGGCGCCGGTGCGCGCCGAGATGCCAAAACTGGGTGGGCCAAGTTCGGGCGGGCAAAACGCCGGCAGCAGGTCCACTTTGTTCCAGAGCAAGGTGCAGCGTTGCGCATCGAGTTCGGCAAGGATGGTGGCATCTTCCGCTTGCCAGCCGCTGCTGGCATCGAGCAGCAGCAGCACCCAATCGACCCGCGCCAAGAGCGCCCGGCTGCGCCGCACCCCTTCTTGCTCTACCGGATCATCGCTCTGGCGCAGACCGGCGGTATCCAGTAGCTCCACCGGTAGGCCATTGAGGGTGATTTCTTCGCGCAGGATGTCGCGGGTAGTGCCCGCAATGGGGGTGATGATGGCCGTGTCGCGACCGGCTAGGGCATTGAGCAGGCTCGATTTTCCGACATTGGGGCGGCCGAGCAGGGCAACCCGGGCGCCGCGACCGAGCTTTGCCCCCTGCCGACTTTGTTGCAGCAGGGTTTGCAACTGCTGCTGCACGCCCTGGAGCTGTTGGGCGATCGCCGCCATATGCGCCTCGCCCAAGTCTTCCTCGCTAAAATCGAGGCCTGCCTCGGCAAGGGCAAGGGCGCCGAGAATTTGTTGGCGCAAGGCATCGATACCCTCGGAAAAACGCCCCTCGAGGCTGGCCAGGGCAGCGCGGGCTTGGGAACGACTGCGGGCGTGGATCAGATCCGCCACCGCCTCGGCCTGGGCAAGGTCGAGCCGCCCATGCAAAAAGGCGCGCTCGGTAAACTCGCCGGGGCGGGCGAGGCGCGCGCCTTGGGCCACGGCAGCGGCGAGCAGGGCCTCGAGGAGAACCGGGCTACCATGCCCCTGTAGCTCCACGACATCCTCACCGGTGTAGCTGTGCGGGGCAGGAAAGTAGAGGGCGATGCCGCGGTCGAGGAGCTCGCCGTCGCTGCCGTAAAAGGCGCGCAGATAAGCATGGCGGGGCCGCCAGGACCGCGCTGCCGGCAAGCCACAGAGAATATTGGCAATGGCCAAGGCCCGTGGCCCGGAGAGGCGCAGCACCCCAATGCCGGCCTCCCCCGCCGCCGTCGCCAGGGCGACGATACTGTCGCCCAGCTGATAGCCGTCGGCTCGGGGCACTCAGCCCTCTTTCATCACATGACGGGTGATGAGGTACTGCTGGCCGATCGAGACCACGTTGTTGGTCAGCCAGTAGAGCACCAAGCCGGCGGGGAAGAAGGAGAAAAAGACACCGAAGGCGACGGGCAAAATCGACATGATCTTCTTTTGCACCGGATCCATGGGCGCGGGGTTGAGACGCTGCTGCAAGAACATGCTGATGCCCATGAGCAGAGGCAGGATGTAGTAGGGATCGGGTACGGCCAGATCGTGGATCCAGAGGATGAAGGGCGCCTGGCGTAGGGAAACACTCTCCACCAGCACCCAGTAGAGGGCAATGAAGACCGGCATCTGGATGATGATGGGCAAGCAGCCGGCCATGGGGTTGACCTTTTCGGTGCGGTACAACTCCATCATCTTGGCGCCTAGTTTTTGTCGATCGTCACCACATTCCTTTTTGAGTTGCTCCAGCTTGGGCTGCAGCTTGCGCATATTCGCCATGGAGCGGTAGCTGATGGCCGAGGGGTAAAAGAAAATCACCTTCACGGCAATCACCAGCAGAATGATGGCCAAGCCCCAATTGCCGGTCCAGCTATGGAACCACTTGAGTACCCCATGCATGGGCTCGGCAACGATGGCAAACCAACCATAATCGACGGTCTGCTCGAGACCCCGACCCATACTCGCGAGCAGTTCCTGCTGCTTGGGACCGAGAAAGAGCTGCTGGCGTAGGGTAAAGCTCTGCCCCGGTTGCAGGGTGGGCAGGGCCTGCTGTACCCCCGCCACGTAGTTACCAGCCTCGGGGCGAGCATAAAGTTGCACCGCCGCGTGCGGCTCCGGCAGCACCGCCTGCAGAAAATAATGATCGGTCATACCTGCCCAACCGGGTCCAACATCCTGCTGCGGATGGTCGCGTAGGTCGGAAAAACTCTTCTCGCTCAGGTTGCCGTTGTGCATCAACACCGCACCGGTAAAGATCGACATGAACCAGTGGCTCTGGGTGCGGTCGTTGCGCAGAATTTGGTCGAAATAGCTGCCCTGCCAGGGCTCCGTGCCGGTGTTGGTGACGCGGATGTCTTCGGTGACCACATAGTTGTGGGGAGCGAAAGAAAAGGTCTTCTCAACACGCAAGGGGCCGGCTTGGCCACTGAGGGTGATGGGCGCCCCTGGGGTAACGCTCGCCGGCGCCGAAAATTGCGGATGCAGAACCTGTCCGTCGGCAGCAACAAAGCCGCTCTGTTGTGCCGTTAGTCGCGCGGCGCTGCTATCGAGAATCGGATAGGGCGCTGGGTTGTCGACGGCAATGGGGTATTTGCGTAGCCCCAGATTTTGGATATCGCCGCCCTGCAAATAGATCTTGCCGGTATAGAGGGGGGTCTCGAATGCAACACTCGGACCAGTCCCTACTGGCAAATTGGCCGCCGTTGGCACCGGGCTTACGGGGCTGGCTGGCGCTGCCGCACTACTAACCGGTGCCGCCGCCGGGCTCTGCACCGATTGGGTCGCAGCCGTGGGCGTATTTTTGGGGGCGGGCTTGGGATGGGGGGCCAGCCACTCAAACAGCAAGAGCACGATGACCGAGAGGACGACGGCGAGAATGGTACGTTGGGTATCCATGGGGCTCCGTGGTGTCAGGGGACGGGGTCGTACCCCCCCGGGTGAAAAGGATGACAGCGGGCGATGCGTTTCATCCCCATCCAGGCGCCGCGCAACACACCGTAGCGTTCGATGGCCTCACAGGTGTACTGGGAGCAGGTGGGATGATAGCGACAATTTTGCCCGAGAAAGGGGCTGAGGGCGAGTTGATAGCCGCGGATCAGCAGGACGGCGCCGCGACGAAAGATGCGCATCAGCGCAGCACGGCGGCAAGGCGGCGGCAGAGCGCCGCGTAATCCGCATCGCGCGCTGCCGGCCGGGCGACGATCATGATATCTTGGGCCAAGGCACGCCCGGGGCTCTGGCGGAAGGCTTCGCGCAAGCGCCGCTTGAGGCGGTTGCGCAGCACCGCCTTGCCGACCTTGCGGCTCACCGCCAGCCCCAGGCGGGCGTGGCCGAGCTCATTGTCGCGGCGAAAAAAGACCAGTTCTGGAAAACTGCGCTTTTGCCCCTCGCGCAAGGTCCGCTGGATCTCGGCCTTGCTACGCAGGCGATCGTTGCGGGTGAACGCCTGGCTGCTCATTCCTTACGGGCAGAGCTTGTACCGACCCTTGGCACGGCGACGCTTGAGGACCAAGCGGCCGGACTTGGTCGCCATGCGAGCACGGAAACCGTGGGTGCGCTTGCGATGCACGACGCTGGGCTGAAAAGTGCGCTTCATGATGTCTACCCCAAAATTTCGTAAGGGCAGAGAAGATAAGGAGAAGCCCCGCTAAAGTCAAGGCGATGTATGCGTCCACCACCTTTGGCACTGTGGTAGATGTTGGAGGAGGAAGGATAGCGGTGGTTTCTGTCCGAGTCGATGGTGTGGCCGTTCGGCGTTG
>NZ_JAVRKK010000001.1:0-98231 GCF_031962545.1 Candidatus Igneacidithiobacillus taiwanensis | reverse complement strand
TCCGTACACCATAACACCGTACTCTCATACAGCATCACAGCGCACCCATAGCATCTAGGGCCTAAACCCCACACATCTCCACTCGGTTGCGAAAGAACAAGTACACCGTTTACTACAAAATTTTGGTAGCGGGGGTAGGATTTGAACCTACGACCTTCGGGTTATGAGCCCGACGAGCTGCCTGGCTGCTCCACCCCGCACCGGGTCTTACACAATAGCTTTTACTCTTACTGCCTGTCAACCCCGACTCGGCTGACCCCCTCGGTTCGATGAGCTACCATCGCGTCGAGGAGGCGCACTATACCGGCCTCTCCGGCTTTTGGCAAGCACTCCTGGCAGCCTTTGGTACGACGGCGTCGAAATCGCTCAGCCGGGAGAGTGGGAGTAAGACGATCTTGCGCTTCTGGCTGACGACTCGGATGCAACGCGCAAGCCCCCCCCTACAGGGGCTTCGCACTCCTCGACGACCAGGCACCCACCGACCGTCATCATGGACAGCCTGCCGACTACGGCTCGACAGTGGGAGCTTTTGCACCGGGCGGAGTGGCTTGATTGGCGTCGGCGCCATACGGAGCAAAGCGATAGGGTTCGGCAGGCAATTGATCGACAATCTCGCGCAGGCTCGGGGAGTTGACGTCGATGGGGGTGGGGATGGTGTTGGGCTTTTGCACCAAGTCGATCACCCGCTGCCAGTCGACCACGAATTGGGTATGCTGCGCGCTCTGGTATGCGCTAATGGCGTTCACCGCCCGCTGCTGTGGTGACAACGGATTCTTGTAAGCCTCAATGGGTGCAAAGCTTTGTAAGTAGAAGTGACCATTCCCATCTGTGCCAACGAGATAGGGTTCATCGATGCTGCGTACCGGCGTGCCCACCTTGACCATCTTAAAAAGCTGGACCTCATTTTCGGGGTAGACGTGGAAGCAGCCATGACTTACCCGCATACCAACACCCCAGGGTTTGTTGGTGCCGTGGATGAAGATCTGCGACCATCCCGTCTCTAGGGCGAGTTCACCCATGGGGTTGTCGGGGCCCGGCGGAAAGTAGGCGGGAATCGGCTCACCGGCTTTGGCGTGTTCTTCCTGGATATTTTTGGGTACGGTCCAGCTCGGGTTCTTCACCTTGGCGATGATTCGAGTGGTACCCAAGGGGTCCGGCCAGTTCGGGCGAAAAATGCCGATGGGATAGGTGTACACGACTTTCTGCCCGGCGGGAAAATAAAACAAGCGCCGCGCCGGGATGTCGATGACGATACCTACCCAAGGCTTTGGCGGGAGAATGTACCACGTCGGGACCACCACATGCGTCCCGGCGCCCGGCAGCCAAGGATCGACACCAGGATTGGCGGCACGAATTTCGTTGTAGCCAACGTCGTAGTGCCGAGCGATATCGAGCAAGGTATCTTGGTGACGGGCAATGACAACCTTGAGCCCTCCGACCATGTTTTGCCCGGCAGGAGGCAAAGGAAATTCGGCGGCGCGGGCAACGCCGAGCAGACAGAAGAACGATAGCCAAGCTAGGACACTACCCCAACGCATATGGTGCTTCATTGATTTCCTCAATCATCAGTAAATCCAGGCAGAGCAGTTCTCCTGCCCGCGCTCCATCCATTTTCCACAACAACCATTCACGGCCCACGGCCGACCAAACATCCACCGCCCACCCCTGCCACCGTCGACCATCTAGTAAGCGCAGGCGACAGCGCGTGCCGCGAAGTACAGATAGCTCGAGCTCACTATGCAGGGCGCAGGAAACCGGCGTATAGCCTTTTTCCACCGGCTCTACTCGCTTACCGTACCAAGGTATTCTTGCCCCCCCAAATAGGGCTGCAGGACCGCGGGTATCCGCACTCGCCCATCGGGCTGGAGATGGTTTTCGAGCAGGGCGACCAGGGTTCGCCCTACCGCCAAGGCCGAGCCGTTGAGGGTGTGGGCCAACTGCGGCTTACCCTCGGCATCGCGATACCGTAATTGCAAACGCCGCGCCTGGAAACTCTCAAAATTGCTGCAGGAGCTGATTTCTCGGTAGCACTGCTGACTGGGCAGCCAGACTTCGAGGTCGTAGGTGCGAGCGGCGGCAAAGCCCATGTCGCCAGCACAGAGGAACATGACCCGGTAAGGCAACTCCAGGCGACGCAGAACCTCTTCGGCATGGGCCGTGAGCGCCTCCAAGGCGGCGGCAGAGTCCTCGGGGCGAACGATTTGCACCAGTTCGACCTTGTCGAATTGGTGTTGCCGGATCATCCCACGGGTATCGCGACCGGCAGAGCCTGCCTCCCGGCGGAAGCAGGGGGTATAGGCACAAAAGCGCTGCGGCAGTACGTCGACAATCTCCTCCCGCAGGAGATTGGTGAGGGGCACCTCGGCGGTGGGAATCAGGTAGTAGGGATCATCGCGCAGGGCAAAAAGATCTTCCTCAAATTTGGGCAACTGCCCGGTACCTAGGAGTGATTGCGCATTGGCGAGATAGGGCGGGGCGACTTCCTCATAACCATGTTCGCGGGTGTGGAGATCGAGCATGAACTGAATCAGGGCCCGCTCGAGGCGGGCAGCATCGCCACGCAGCACGACGAAGCGCGCACCGGCGAGCTTGCTGCCAGCAGCAAAATCGAGAATTCCCAGGCGCGTACCGACGTCGACATGGTCCTCTACCGGCCCCGCAGCTCGGGCAGGCTCGCCCCAGTGGCGTAGGCAGACGTTGTCCTGCTCGTCTTTTCCATCGGGAACGTCTGGCTGGGGGATGTTGGGCAAACTACGGCTGAGTTCTTCCCAGGCTGCCAAGGCGCTGGCAAGGTCTCCCTCGCGCGCCGCCAGCTCCTGACTAACCTGGGTTGCCCGCTCTTGTTCCGCTGCTCCGTCTCTTCCTTCGCGCCGGGCGAGGCCGATGGCTTTAGACAAACGATTGCGCTCATTACGCAGGCCTTCGATGTCGATCTGCAAGGTCTTGCGCCGTTGATCGAGGGCCACCAGGGCATCGACATCCAGGAAAAAGCCGCGCCGGGCGAGGCCCTTGGCCACTTCTTCCGGTTGTCCGCGTAATAGATTGGGATCCAACATGATTCAGTCTCCTTGCCGCTTTCGATGGGCGGCAATCCAACGCAAACGCTCGCCCATTTGCTGTTCAAAGCCCCGTTCGCTGGGAGTATACCAACGCACGCCGCGCAAGCCCTCGGGCAGATAGCTCTGGTCCGGGGCAATGGCATCGGGAAATTCGTGATCGTATTGGTATTCCTTGCCATAATCCAGCGCCCGCAGCAGCTTGGTTGGGGCGTTGCGCAGATGCAGGGGAACCGGCCGACTGCCATCGCGGCGCACCTGGGCTCGTACTTTGTTCCACGCCTCTTCGATACGATTGCTCTTGGGAGCACTGGCCAAGTAGACGGCAAGCTCAGCCAGGGCAAGCTCGCCCTCGGGACTGCCGAGAAAGGCATAGGCATCGCGGGCCGCGATCGCCAGCGGCAGGGCACGCGGGTCGGCAAGGCCGATATCCTCGCTCGCCATGCGTACCATGCGGCGCGCCAGGTAGAGGGGATCGGCGCCACCGTCGATCATACGCGCGAGCCAGTACAGGGCGGCATCGGGGTCGGAGCCGCGCAACGACTTGTGAAAGGCGGATATCTGATCGTAGAAGTTTTCGCCTTGGCGATCGAAGCGCCGCCAATATTGGCCGATGGCACGCTGAATATCCTCGCGCTCGATTTGGGCGTTTTGCCGCGTTCCGGCAGCGGCTTCGAGAATTCCGAGCAGGCGGCGGGCATCACCATCGGCGGCCTCGAGAAGCAGCTCTTGCGCCTCGGGCGGCAATGTGAGGTGCCGTGCACCCAAGCCATCTTCCGGATCCGTCAGGGCACGCGTGAGGATCTGCAGCAAGGCCGCGTCGTCGAGGGGCTCGAGCACCAGCACCTGAGTACGCGAGAGCAGGGCTGCGCCGAGGGCAAAGCTGGGATTTTCGGTGGTTGCCCCAATCAGGGTAAAGCGCCCCTCCTCCACGTAGGGGAGTAATGCATCTTGTTGACTGCGATTGAAGCGATGGATTTCATCGACGAAAAGCACCGTAGCCTGATTGACGGCTTGTGCTGCCTGCTCGGCCGCGGCACGCAAGTCCTTGACGCCGCTCTCGACGGCAGAGAGGGTGAGCCAATGCGCCCCCGACTCGGCCGCCAGCAGACGGGCGAGGGAGGTTTTGCCGACCCCCGGCGGACCCCAAAGAATGAGCGAGGGCAGTGCGCCGCCATCGAGGAAGGCGCGCAGCGACCCTTGCGGACCGAGCAGGCGCGGCTGGCCGACGAAATCCTCCAGGCGCCGAGGGCGCAGGCGCGCTGCCAGAGGCCGTTGCGCCATCATTGCGTACTCGTGACTATAAATCAGAAGCTGCGGGCGAGGGCAAATCCAAAGGTAAACTGACTGGCCTTGTAGTTGGCTGCCGGGACGGTTACAGAGCTGCCGGGCAGCGGATACGCAACCCCAGCGGCCGTGCCAGAGAGGGCATAAGCAGCGCCGATGTCGTAATGCCAGGGACCCAAACCGATGCCCAAACCGAAGGCGGCCTGGTTGGAGGCAGTAGCCGGTACCGCCAGCTGCACTGCCTGACCGCCCGCCGGACTATCCTCGTGGGCGATACCACCGCGGATTTCTAGGTCTTGGTTGAGGTGGTAACTGAGCCCGACGCGATAGGCAAGGGCCGACTTCCAACCCAAGTTGCCGTAGTAGGGTAGCTGGCTGTTCTGCCAGTCGGTCCAGTCGACATCCAATTCTGTGGCAAAGGAAGGTGTCCAGCGATAGCGCAAACCCGCCTGTAGCTTGCCCGGCAGGCTAATTTTGCCACCGCCGGCGCTGATGCTCGCGGGAGAAATATAGCTGAGCCCGACATTATAGCCTTCGGTGCTGTAGAGAAGCCCGATCCGCCCACCCACACCGCCACCATTGGCGGAAAGCGGACCAAATTTGCCGCCAATGCTCTGGTAATAGTCCAGCCCCACCGCCACGCTGAGGTCCGGCAAGAGCAGGTAGGCAACACTAGGATTGATGTCGATGATGCGTAGTTGGGTCTGTAGCTCTGGGTTGTTGACGCCGAGGGTGTCCGCCGCCCAGGTGTTGTGAGCGATGTAAGGGGAGGTAATACCGATGCCGACGGCCAGAGGCATCTGATCGAAACGGTGGGTGTAGTAGAGATCGGCCAAAATGTTGGTTTTGGTCTGCCCGCCGATACTCGTGCCGCCGCCATCGAAGGTATAGGAGGGGCGTTGCGCGAGAATTTCGAGAGCGGCACGGCTACCCGGAAAGAAGGCCATTCCCGCTGGGTTATACGAGTAATTGCTCACCGGCTGGCCGTCGGCGACGACGGCGCCGGCCTCGGAGAGGGCCGCCGCTCCAGTGGGCGCAGAGAAGGCATTGGCGGCCGCCAGACCAACGCCTGCCAATTCGAGCAAGCCAGCAATGGCGAGATACAGCAAGGGATTACGCATGAGCACTCCGCTTCAGGGATTTTTTAGGACATCTACCCCGGCAGGCGGAGTAAAGTGAAAGGTCTGGCTCGAGATCGGTATATTGGTGCGTACCTTTTCGAAATGCAGCACGGTTTGCTGTTGAAAGGCATCTTCCATCCACATTTGGCGCAGCTGTCCGGCGCTATTGAAACCCATGCGAATGGCGGTAAAACCTTGGGCCTGCCCTTGCTTGGGCTTGAGCAATACCCAGTCTAGCCCGTCTTTGGCCGGTAAGGCACTGATGTCGAAATCCGTGGTCAGGACATCGCGCCCGGCAATGAGGGCGGCCGGCGTGCTACCAAGAACCTTGCCCAAGGGTTGGACGGTGACCTGCTGCAAGGCCGGCTCATAGAGCCACACTTCCTTGCCATTAGAGACGATGGTCTGCCCATTTTTGCCGGCGTAGTCCCAACGAAAACGCCCGGGGCGGGAAATCCAGAGTTTTCCCTGGGCGCGCTGCTCGACCACACCGCCTTGGTTGAGCACCTCTTGCTGAAAATTGGCAGTGACCGTTTTACTGGACTGAAAGAATTTTTGCAGGAGAGCCGCCGGCGCCGTCGCCCACGCTGCCGTCGTCATTCCGACAGCAAGCAACCCCAGCACTACGCCAACAAAGCGCTGCCGGATCTTAGTCACGGGGCGGCGCGGCTGCATAGACTTCTCGACTGCCATTGCTTTGTAGGGGTCCAACGATGCCTACCCTCTCCATTTCCTCGATCATTCGAGCTGCCCGATTATAACCGACTTTGAGTTGGCGCTGCACATAGGAGATGCTGGCCTTGCGGCTGCTGGTGACGATGGCCACCGCCTGGTCGTAGAGCGGATCGCTTTCCGCATCGCTATCCCCACCTTCCCCGCTGCTACCGTCTTCTCCCACCCCAGCGAGGATGTCTTCGTCATATTCCGGGGCACCGAGTTGCCGCAGGCTCTCGACCACGCGATGGACTTCGTCGTCACTCACATAGGCGCCATGCACCCGCAGGGGGTAGCCGCTGCCCGGCGGCAGGTAGAGCATGTCGCCCTGACCGAGCAGGGTCTCGGCCCCCATCTGATCGAGAATGGTGCGTGAATCGATGCGCGAAGACACCTGAAAGGCAATACGGGTTGGGATGTTGGCCTTGATGAGACCGGTAATCACGTCTACCGAAGGGCGCTGGGTCGCCATGATGAGGTGCAGACCGGCAGCACGCGCCTTCTGCGCCAGCCGGGTTATCAGGGTTTCCACTTGCTTGCCCACCACCATCATCAAGTCGGCAAATTCGTCGATGACCACAACGATGGCCGGCAGCGGGCGCAGGGGAATGGCATCACCGTTGAGGTCCTTTTCTGGCCCCGCAAGGGTTTCGCCACGCGCTTCGACTTCGCGCAGCTTTTGGTTGTAGCCGGCGAGGTTACGCACCCCAGCATGGGCCATGGCCTTGTAGCGCCGTTCCATCTCCGCCACACACCAACGCAGGGCATTGGCTGCTTCCTGCATATCGGTGACCACCGGGGCGAGCAGATGTGGGATGCCCTCGTATACCGAAAGCTCGAGCATTTTCGGGTCGACGAGGATGAGGCGTACATCCTGGGCCGTAGCCTTATAGAGGATACTGAGGATCATGGCATTGACGCCAACCGACTTGCCGGCGCCCGTAGTGCCGGCAACCAGCAGGTGCGGCATACGCGCAAGATCGGCAACGACGGGATGGCCGCTGATGTCTTGTCCAAGCGCCAGGGTAAGAAAACTTTTACTCTGCACGAAAACCGAGCTGCCGAGAATTTCCGAGAGACGCACGACGCGGCGCTTGGGATTGGGCACTTCGATGCCCATGGTCGCCTTACCCGGGATGGCCTCGACGACGCGCACCCGTGCGGTGAGTACCCGTGCCAAATCCTTGCTGAGACCCGCCACCTGACTCACCTTGACGCCAGCTGCCGGCTCGATTTCGTAGCGGGTAATGACGGGTCCCGGATGGGCATCGACGACTGCGGCACTCACGCCAAAATCGGCAAATTTTTCCTCGAGAAAGCGGGAGCGCGCCGCCAGCTCTTCGGGCGAAGGCAGGAGAGTGGGGTCGTCGGCATCGGCGGCGTCGAGCAAGGTCAGGGAGGGCAAGCCATCGGCCTGGGGCGGGCCGACGGGTACCGGTAGCGGCAATTGTGCCGGCTTGGACTTCTCCATATTCCGCGCCCGCACCGGCGGCTGGGGGCGAGGCTCTGACTTCGGTACGCTTGCAGTCTCGGGACTGGCAACGCTTTCCGACGGTGCCGAGGGACGCGCTTTTTCGACCGTTGCTGCGGCTCGCCGCAGGCGGAAGCGCGGTCGTGGCAGCGGCGGTAGGCGCAGCTGCGGGAGTGTGGGGAAGCGGAGATAATGCACCCACTGGGTGGGGCTAGTGCGAGTCAATAAGGCCAGACCAAGCACAAATACGGCAAGAAAGACCAGACTCGCCCCCACCGTGCCAATCATGGGCGCCAGGAGATGGGTGAAGCCAGCGCCAATGATGCCCCCCGGGCTCTGCCCGGCAACGGGCCACCAAGCGAGAGGCCAGAGCAGCGCCCCGAGAACGCTGATGCTGAAGAGCAGGAGCAGCCCACCAAAGGTACGCAGGCGCGGCAGCGGGGCCTGGCGGTGCACGCGTCGAAACCAGCTCCAAGCATGCGCCAAAAAGGCGAAGGGCAGCAGCCATGCGGCCAAACCAAAGGTTTGCACGAGGAAAGCCGCCAACTCCGCCCCGAGGGTGCCGCCCCAGTTGCACACTGGCTCGCCCCGCCCGCTGTTGAACCAGCTCGGATCGAAGGGATGGAAGCTAAGCAGGGCAATACCGGCAAAGACCCCGGTCAAGACAAGGAAAAAGATCCACAACTCCCCTCGCCAGGGATAGCCCGACCCGGCCGCTTTGCTTTTACTCTGCGGAATTTTACCCGCAGTTGCCCCACGCACTTTCGACATGGTCGCAAGCTATCCGAGGCTTCCCTTTATTGTCAAGGGATTGCGCCGCTGCGTCGGTATCGTCCTAGCAGGGCGAGGAGTGCTACACTCTCCCCATTCCCATTGCTCAGGAGCTCTCATGTCGGAAAACAGCAAGCACGCACGCTTACTCATTCTGGGCTCCGGCCCAGCAGGCTACACGGCAGCCATTTATGCCGCCCGCGCCAATCTCCAGCCGGTTCTCATTCAGGGCATGGAGCCCGGTGGTCAGTTGATGACCACGACGGATGTCGACAACTGGCCGGGCGCGGCCGAGGGCATCATGGGCCCGGAGCTGATGGCGGAGCTCGAGAAGCAGGCGCGCCGCTTCGATACCGAGATCGTTTTCGATCACATTCAAAAAGCGGATCTGCAGCAGCGCCCTTTTCGTCTGCAGGGCGATCAGGGTAGCTATAGCGCCGATGCCTTGATCATCGCCACCGGGGCCTCGGCCAAATATCTCGGTCTCGAAAGCGAAGAGAAGTTTCGCGGTAAAGGGGTATCGGCCTGTGCCACCTGCGATGGCTTTTTTTACCGCAATCAGGATGTTGCCGTAGTAGGAGGCGGAAACACTGCCGTCGAAGAGGCCCTGTACCTCAGCAACATTGCCAAGACCGTTACCGTCGTCCATCGCCGCGACAAGTTTCGCGCCGAAAAGATTTTGCAAGACAAGCTCTTTGCCAAGGAAAACGTCAAGGTTCTCTGGAACCACAGCGTTGCCGAGGTGCTCGGCGACGCCTCCGGGGTGACGGGCCTGCGCCTGCAGTCTGGCGATTCGACCCAGGAAATCCCGGTGATGGGGGTATTCATTGCCATCGGTCATCAACCGAATACGCAGCTGTTCCAAGGGCAGCTGGAGATGGACGAAACCGGTTACTTGATCACCAAGGGCGGACGCGAGGGCTTTGCCACCATGACCAGCATCGAGGGGGTATTTGCCGCCGGCGACGTGCAGGATCATGTCTATCGACAGGCGGTGACCAGTGCCGGTACCGGCTGCATGGCCGCCCTCGATGCGGAGCGCTGGCTGGAGCAAGCCAGCGCCTAGTGCGTGCGTCGGCACTCTGGGCAGCGGCGGGGTGGTCGACGGACTGCCTCCGTGCCGCCACTCGACGACGCCGAGCGGGAGGAGTTCCGCTCGGCCCTTGCCGACGTACACCCCCTGCCCGCCCCAGAACCGCCGCCGCGCCCACCCGCACCACCGGCACAGGCAAGATATGCCGAGGCCGACGAGCTTGCCGTCTTGGCCGCGCTCGCCCAGGGTACGCCAGAGGAGGGAGAATTCTGGACTGGCGACGACTGGGTCTACCTACGCCCTGGTCTACCCGAGCGCCTGTTGCGTGATTTACGCCGGGGCAAGATGCCTATCCAGGCCGATCTTGATTTACATGGTCTGCGCGTCGACGAAGCAAGAGCGGCCGTAGCCGACTTTTTGCTGGAATCGCGCCGACACCGCCGCACCTGTATACGCATCGTTCATGGCAAGGGCCTCGGCTCGCCGGGGCAGGTGCCTGTGCTGAAGCGACTCGTTGGCCACTGGCTGCAACGCTACCAAGAGGTACTCGCCTTTGCTCCAGCGCGCCCCACCGAAGGCGGCAGCGGCGCCTTGCGGATTCTTCTGGGACGCCTGCGGGCCTAACGTCAGCCCTGGGCTTGCTCCAGAGTTTTCTCGACGCCGGCCAAAGAAGCCAGAATTGGGCAACCCTCTACCGAACCATGCCCTGGGCAACGCTCGCTGATGCTTTCCAAGGCGTCGCGCATGCGTTGCAGGTCGGCAATCTTGTCTTCGATGTCGGCGATCTTGGCTTGGGCGATTTCTTTCACCGCCCCCATGTCATTCTCGGGCCGACTGCTGATATCGAGCAGTTCTTTGACTTCGGCCAAGGAAAAACCCAGATTTTGCGCCCGCCGGATGAAGCGCAGGCGGGCCTCGGACTCTTCGTCATAGAGGCGGTAATTCGACTGCGTTCGCTGCACCGGACGGATCAGTCCGATTCTTTCGTAATAGCGCAAGGTTTCCGCCGCCAACCCTGCCTCGCGCGCCAAACGCCCAATGGTCACGTGATTTTTCATGCTTACCTTCCCAGACTGTCGCTTAGAACTGTGATAATAGTTTATCGTAAAGTATGTACTTATCCGAAACAAGCGCTTTCGGCGGGGGGTACCACGCCGATTGCCTCGAGCAGCACCGTCGCATAGGCGCCCGAGGGCAGAGAAAAAGCGAATTCGACTCGACCGTCGTCCACTTGTCTTACCGAGCCATGTTCCGGGCGACACCGTAGAGCCCGGCGCGCGGCCTCGAGCCCCTGGCGTGCCAGGGCTTCTGCCCAAGCAGTACCGTTGCCGGGAGAACCGTCCGTACCTGGCCAAGCAGCGAGAACTTCCCGCTCCAGCGTCGCCACTTCCTCGAGCGGCAGGGTACCGCCCCGCCCGGGCAAGGGTCCCGTGGGGTGCAAATCCCAGGCGCGGAGACGTTCCTGCAATTGCGGCCACTCTTCTGGCGAGGCAAGAAAATGGCTGTGGCTGCCCGCCAATTGCAGGATCTCGCCAGGTAGGATCCGATCCCAAGAGCCGCGCCTTACCCGTTCAGCCAGCACCAGATTAAACAAGGCTGCCCTGGCGCTGGACCAGAACAGGGCGCGCAAATGGTGGGGGATACGACCACGATGCTCGGCGGCGAGCATCTTTCCCGCCGCTGGTAGATTATCGCGGCCAAAGCGCTGCGCCCCGAAATAGTTGGGGAAACCCTGGGCTGCCAGCATGCCGAGGCGATCTTCCCAAATTGTGGCGGCGACGGGAGTCTCGACAACAACGACGAAGCGATTGCCACGATGGGCACCCCGGCGCAGTTTGCGTCGATGCCGAGAAACTTCCAGCAGCTGCATGCCAGGCACCTGAAATTGCGACCAGTCGGGCTCCTGCCGGCCAGCCAAAGGAACGGTGAAGGCTTGGCGGGTGCGGGCGTGCAGGTCCTTGAGGCCGGCATAGCCAATGTCGTGACTGGCAACCCCGGCAAAGCGGGCGAGGGCACGCACTACATCTTCGGTATTGCGGCCCACTTTCTCCAACCAGAGCCAGGCGTGATCACCCTCCCCGTCGGCCGCGAAGGGAAGGATTTCTTCCACGAAGAAGGTTTCTGGGGAGGAGCGAAACGCGGCTACCAGCAGCGGCAGCTGCGGATAGCGGCGAGCGAGGGGATCAGGCGTCATGGACCAAACAGACGGCCTGCGCGGCAATCCCCTCGCCGCGACCGGTAAAGCCGAGCTGCTCGGTGGTGGTCGCCTTGACACTCACGGCTTCCATAGCGACGCCGAGGTCCGCCGCCAGATTCTCGCGCATCTGCGGAATATGTGGAGCGAGTTTGGGGCGCTGACAAATGAGGGTGCTGTCGACATTACCAATCCGATACCCCGCCCTCTGTAGCAAGCCAGCACAATGGCGTAGCAACACGCGGGAATCGGCGCCGGCAAAGCGAGGGTCGGTGTCGGGAAAATGCTTGCCGATATCCCCCAGCGCGAGGGCCCCCAGGAGGGCGTCGCAAATGGCATGAATGAGGACATCGGCATCGGAATGCCCGGCAAGGCCCAAGTGGTAGGGAACCGTCACCCCGCCCAGAATCAAGGGCCGCTCGGGCACCAGGGCATGCACATCGAAACCCTGTCCAATACGAAAATTCATGTTTCTCTCCGCGCGGCGAGGATGGCTTCTGCCAGAGGCAGATCCTCGGGATAGGTGATCTTGAGATTATCGGCATGGGCCGCCAAGAGGCGCGGCTGCCAACCGAGACGTTCGAGGGCCGAGGCCTCATCGGTCACCACGGCATCCGCGGCCCGCGCATCGTCGAGGGCCTGCAACAGGGCGCCAAGGGGGAAGGCCTGGGGGGTGAGGGCACGCCAGAGCTGACGACGATCTACCGTTGCCACGGCACGATCTGCCTCGGCACGTTTGAGGGTGTCCGCCACGGGTAAAGCCAAGAGGATACCCTGGGGAGACTCGGGCAAGGCGTCGAGCAGGGCACGGAGGTCTTGCTGGCGTAAACAGGGGCGGGCGGCATCGTGTACCAAAACCCAGTCGGCCGCCTCGGCACCCCGCGCCAGCAGCGCCTGCAGACCAAGGCGAACCGAGTCCTGGCGCTCGGCACCGCCCGCCACCGGCGGCAGCAAGCGCTCCGTCTGCGCAGTAATGAGCTCGCGCCAGGCTTCACCATCGATATCCGCCGCCGGCAAGACCAATTGCACTCCCCGGATGCGCGTTTCCTGCAAAAACGGTGCAAGGGCGTGGGCCAAGACCGTGCTCCCTGCCAGAGGCAGGTATTGCTTGGCCAGCGTCGAACCAAAACGTCGTCCTTGTCCGCCAGCGGGCAGCAGCGCCCAAACGTCTACCATCATGCTCCTCCCTAACCCTGCCGAGAGCATACCCGAGTGTTGCGCAATTTTGCAGTTTTCTTACCCCCTGCATAGACTGTGCCCTTTGGAATTTGAGGGATGCAGAATCTTGCAGATGGATTGGCTCGGGTCGCTGTTGCCCCAACGCGGAAAAATCGATCGTCTCCCCCCCAGCCCCGGTGCGGCCCAGGCCTTGCTACTTGCCGAGCTCCAGCGCAAGTTACAGCGGCCCTTGTTGCTGATCGTCGCGGCCAGCCGCGACATCGAGGAGTGGCAGCGGGAATGGCAGTTCTTTGCCCCCGATTTGGCCAGCCCCTTGGTATTTCCGGATCGCGAGGTGCTGCCCTACGATCGGCTGCAGCCACCCGCGGAAATCAGCACGGCACGCCTGGCTAGCCTCGCTGCCATGCCGCAATGGCGGGGGCTGATTCTGGCCCCGGCGGCAGCCGTCTTGCAGCGCCTGCCGCCGCCGGAATATCTCACTCGGCACGCTCTCTGGCTGCAGCGCGGCAATCCCCTGCACCTGGAAGAATTCCGTCAGCGTCTGATCGACGCCGGCTACCACACGGTCAGTGAGGTCTCCGAAGCAGGAGAGATTGCCTGGCGCGGCGGCATCATCGACATCTTCCCGAGCGGCAGCCCCCTTCCCTATCGTATCGAGCTTTTCGGCGACGAAATCGATAGTATTCGCGCCTTCGATCCCGAAACCCAGCGGAGCCTGGACAAGGTCGAGCGCGTCGAGCTCTTGCCGGCGCGCGAGGTACCGGTGGCGGCGGAGGATCTGCAACGCTTTCGTGCCGCTTTTCGCGCCCGCTTCAGCGGCGATCCGCAGCAAGCGGACATCTATCGAGCCGCGGCGCGCAACCAGGCGCCCGCTGGCGCCGAGCAGTATCTACCGCTCTTCTTTCCCAACTGCGGCGACATTGGCGATTACTTGCCCGCCGACACCATCATCGTTTACGGCGAGGATCTCGATGGCGCCCTGCACCACCTGCGCCAGGACTGGGAAGAGCGCTACGCCGAGCGCAGCAGCGATCGTGCCCATCCCATCCTCCGCCCCGAGGAATTGTTGCTCAGCTCGGAAAACTGGCAGAGTCGTCTCAGCGCTTATCCGCAACTGATTTTGCAGACCACTGCCGGGGATAGCGAGGGTTTTCTGCCCCCGCCCTCCCTGCAGGGCAGCAGCGACCAGCCTTTGCAGGGCCTGGAGCGCTTTCTGCAAGATTTACCGGCAACGGCCCGGGTGATCATTGCCGCCGAGTCGGCGGGCCGTGCCGAAGCCTTGGCAGAGCATTTTCAGCAACAGGGCCTTCTCCTCGAACGGATAGCCGACTGGCGCCAGTTTGCGGCTTCTGCCGTGCGCATCGCCCTTGCCGTGGCGCCCTTGGAGCGCGGTCTCTTGCACCGCCAGCGCGGCCGCGTCGACCTCGCGCTGATTTCCGAGGCACAGATTTTTGGGGATCGCATCTTTGCGCAGCGGCGGGGCAGCAGGGCGCGGCAGCGCAGCATGGAACATCTTTTGCGCGATCTTGGCGAACTGCAGCCGGGAGACATCGTAGTACACGAGGATTACGGCATTGGCCGCTTCCTCGCCCTCGATACGCTCTTTGCCGCCGATGGCGATGTGAACGAGTACATGAGCATTGCCTATGCTGGGTCCGACAAGGTCTATGTACCCGTCGAGCAGCTCGATCGCGTCAGCCGCTTCGTTGGCAACAGCGAAGAGGTGGCCCTTTCCGCCCTGGGCAATACCCGCTGGAGCAAGGCCAAGGCCCGGGCGAGGCAGAAGGCCTTCGATGCCGCCAGCGAGCTTCTCGACATCTACGCCCGCCGCGCGGCGCGTCCGGGTCGCGCCTTTCCGGCCCCGGATGATCGCTATTGGGACTTCGTTTCGCGCTTTCCCTTTGAGGAGACGCCAGACCAACAGGCGGCCATCGATGCCGTCCTCCACGATCTGCAACAGCCGCACCCCATGGATCGCCTGGTCTGTGGCGATGTGGGTTTTGGCAAGACCGAGGTCGCTCTACGCGCCGCCTTTCTGGTGGCCAACAGTGGCGCCCAGGTGGCGGTGTTGGTGCCGACGACCCTCCTTGCCCAGCAGCACTTCGAGAATTTTCGCGACCGCTTTGCGGGGCTGCCGATTCGCGTTGGCGTCTTGTCGCGCTTTCAAAAAGGCAAGGAGCGCGACGCCATCCTGGCCGATACTGCAGCCGGCAAGATCCAGATTCTCATCGGTACCCACCGCCTGCTGCAGGGCGACGTGCGCTTTGCCGATCTCGGCTTGCTGATCCTCGACGAGGAACACCGCTTCGGGGTGCGGCATAAAGAAAAAATCAAATCCCTGCGCAGCGAGGTGGATGTGCTCACCCTGACCGCCACCCCCATCCCGCGCACCCTCAACCTCTCCCTTGCCGGTTTACGCGATCTCTCTTTGATCGCCACGCCGCCGCAGCGACGTCAACCGGTGCGCACTTTTGTGCAGGAGTTTTCAGAGGCGATCATCCGCGAGGCCTGTCAGCGCGAACTCCATCGCGGTGGGCAGATCTACTATCTACACAACGAGGTCCGCGACATCGAGCGCAGTGCAAAACTCCTGCAACGCCTCCTTCCCGAGGCGCGCATTCGCATTGCCCACGGGCAGATGGCCGAGAGCGAGCTCGAGGCGGTCATGCTCGATTTCTATCATCAGCGCTTCGATTTGCTCCTTTGCACCACCATCATCGAATCGGGTATCGATAATCCCCACGCCAATACCATGCTCATCGATCGTGCCGATCGCTTTGGTTTGGCGCAATTGCACCAGTTGCGCGGCCGGGTGGGACGCGGTCATCAGCGCGCCTATTGCTATCTCTTTACCCCCGAGCCGCGGGCGATGACCGACGATGCCAAGCGCCGTCTCGATGCCATCCAGTCCCTGGAAGAGCTGGGGGTGGGCTTTGCCCTCGCCAGCCACGACCTGGAAATTCGCGGTGCCGGGGAGTTGTTGGGGGATGCCCAGAGCGGACACATGGACGAGGTCGGCTTTACCCTTTTCATGGAGTGGCTGAACGAGGCGGTTGCTGCCATCCGCGCCGGTAAGGACCCGCAAAGCCTGGCAGAACGGCAGGCCGAGGGACCGCAGATTCATCTCAACACTCCGGCCCTCATCCCTGCCGACTATCTCCCGGACGTGCAACTGCGCCTGCAGCTGTACAAGCGCCTCGCCAACTTGCGCCAAACCCAGGGGATTGGCGAAATTCTGGTGGAGATGGTGGATCGCTTCGGCCCTCTCCCCGATTCGGTCAAGACCTTGCTCTGCCAGACCCATCTGCGTATCCGTGCCGCAGAGTTGGGCATTACCGCCATCGACGCCGGCCCCCAGGGCGCGCGCCTGACCCTTGCCGCCGATCATCATCTGCCGGTAGAGCGATTGATCGAGAAAATCCAAAAGGAATCCCAGATCTTCCAGCTCGAAGGCCAAGACCGCCTGCGGTTCCGTCGCGAGCTACCTGCTGGCGAACAGCGCTGCCAAGCCCTGCTCACCCTTATCGAAGAACTCGCCCTACCCCGCTAAGGAGTGCCGTATGTCTGCTACCCGCCTGGTTCTACTCAGTCCCGCCGCCCAGGGTCGCATGCCCCTACCCGCCAGCATGGGGCAGCTGGTGAGCGGCGAAATCGAACAACGCGAGATCGCCGGTACCTGGCTGCAAACCTGGCGCCTGCCCGCGGATTTTGCCGCCCTGCAACCTTTCCTCGAAGAATTGGCGCGACAAGGATTGGCACAGGAGCGCGAGGTACTCTGGGGACCGGCAGCAGAAAACGAGGAGGCGATGCGCTTGGTGCTGCGGGGCAGCTTGACGCCGACGCTGTTGCGCCGCGCCCTCACCAGCCTCGCGTTACGCGCCTTTTTGCCGGGACGGGTGCTGCTCGCCCAAGGCAACGAACTCGTCCTCGAAATTTGGGGGGACGCTGGCCATCTCGCCCTCGTCAACCACCAACTCCTCGAGGCGCTGATGGAATTTCCGGTCGACGTCGCCTTGACACCCATGTGGGACAGTGGTCATTTTCGTTTATTGATCAGCGACATGGATTCGACCCTGATTGCCATCGAGTGCATCGACGAGCTCGGCGCCCACCTCGGTTTGAAGAGCAAGATTGCCGCCATCACCGAACGCTCCATGGCAGGCGAATTGGACTTTCGCAGCTCGCTGCGGGAGCGGGTGCGTCTCCTGGCCGGCACGCCGGTGAGCGCCATCGATGCCGTCATTCGCGAGCGGCTGCGGTTCAGTCCCGGCGCGCACGCCCTGATTGCCGCCGCCAAGCGGGCGGGGATGGAAACGGCGGTGGTTTCCGGCGGCTTTACCCAGTTCACCCGGCATGTGCAAGAAGCCCTCGATCTCGACTATGCCTTTGCCAACCAACTCGACCTGCGCGACGGCAAGCTCACGGGCGAGGTCATTGGCGACATCGTCGATGCCGAGGCGAAGGCCGATATTCTCGAGCTTCTCGCCATTGCCGCCGGTACCGATGCCGCCCATTGCGTTGCCATTGGCGACGGCGCCAACGATTTGCCCATGCTGCGCAAGGCCGGGGTGGGTATCGCCTACCGCGCCAAGGCGGCGGTGCGCGCCCAGGCCAACTATCAGATTCGTCATGGCGGCCTCGACGTTGCGGCGAGCTTTTTGGCGCTAGCCTGAAAGCGGGGCAAGGGGACTTGCAGAGGATTTAGAATTAGTCTAATATTTTTCTACATTCAGTTCTTGTCCCACCCCAACGAGAGGTATGCAACATGAAACTCTGTAATATGGAAGGCAAAAGCGTCCCGCAAGTCACCTTCCGCACCCGCGAAAACGATCAATGGAAGGATGTGAGCAGCCGCGAGCTCTTCGCCGGCAAGACCGTCGTCGTCTTTGCCCTACCCGGCGCTTTCACCCCCACCTGCTCTTCCAGTCACTTGCCGCGCTACAACGAACTCGCCCCGGTGCTGCGCGAAAATGGTGTCGATAGCATCCTTTGTATCTCCGTCAATGATGCGTTTGTGATGGAGGCATGGGCGAAGGAATTGGCCGTCGAGAATGTGCGTTTGATCCCCGACGGCAACGGCGAATTCACCGCCGGCATGGGAATGTTGGTCGACAAGGCCGATCTTGGCTTTGGGCGGCGCTCCTGGCGCTACTCCATGTTGGTGAAGGACGGCGTCGTCGAAAAGATGTTCATCGAGCCCGACAAGCCTGGCGACCCCTTTGAGGTCTCCGATGCCGACACCATGCTGCGCTACATCAACCCCAATGCCAAGGACCCGGAGTTCATTACCCTATTCACCCGTGCCGGCTGCCCGCACTGTGCCCGCGCCAAGGCCATGCTCAAAGAACGCGGTATGGTCTTTGAGGAAATCCTGACCGGCATGGGTACGGGAATCAGCTCGCGCTCGGTACGCGCGGTAAGCGGCCGCTCGACGGTACCCCAGGTCTTCATTGGTGGCAAACACATTGGCGGCGCCGACGATTTGGCCAAGCATCTCGGCGTTCGCTAACCCCCCAGAGGCGCGGCGCGCGGAGCGCCGCCGGAGATTCGTATGAGCCAAGAATTTGATCTGATCGTGATTGGCGCCGGCAGCGGCGGTATTGCCAGTGCCAATCGGGCGGCATCCTACGGCGCCACGGTGGCCCTAGTGGCCGAGGGGCCCTTGGGTGGCACCTGCGTCAATGTTGGTTGCGTACCCAAAAAGTTGCTCTGGAATAGCGCCAACTTTGCCGCCAGCCAAGAGCTTGCCCACAGCTACGGCTTTGCAGGCGAGCGCTGGCAGTTCGACTGGGGTCTGCAAAAACAACGCCGCGACGCCTACATCGAAAGGCTGCATGGCCGCTACACCGAGGGCCTGCGCACCAACGGCGTCCAGCTCTTTCGTGGGCACGGACGCCTGGCGGGCAGCGGCCAGGTACAGGTAGACGACACCCTGCTGCGCGCCCCCAAAATCCTTCTTGCTACCGGGGGTAGCCCAATCTGGCCGGAGATTCCGGGCGCCGAACTCGGCATCGACTCCGATGGTTTTTTTGCCCTCACCGAACGCCCGCAGCGGGTGAGCATCGTCGGCGCAGGCTACATAGCCGTCGAAATTGCCGGCATCTTCCGCGCCTTGGGCAGCGATGTCTCCCTGGTCATGCGCCGGCGGCATTTTTTGCACAACTTCGAGCCCATGCTCCGCGAACATCTGCTCGAGATGATGCAATTGCAAGGCATCAATCTCCTACCACAGCGGCAGGTCACCCAGCTCACCCGGGAGAGCGACGGGCTGCGCCTGCACTTTGCCCAGGGCGACTACTTGGGCGGGCAGGACGCCGTCCTCTGGGCCATTGGTCGCCGCCCGCAGACCGGGGATCTCGGCCTTGCCAGCGTCGGACTGGAAACGGACCCCGAGGGCTACATTGCCGTCGATCGCTACCAGAACACCGCCGTTCCCGGCATCTATGCCGTAGGCGACATCACCCGCGCCCCGGCCCTGACGCCGGTAGCCATTGCCGCGGGTCGGCGCCTGGCCGATCGCCTTTTTGGCGGTCAGAGTGAGCGCTACCTCGATACCAGCCTGACCCCTACCGTCGTCTTCAGCCACCCCCCCATTGCCACCGTGGGCATGACCGAGCTGGAAGCAAGGGAACGCTACGGCGATAGCGAAGTAAGGTGCTATCAGAGCCGCTTCGTGCCCCTGCTGCGCGCCTTCGCAGCGGAGCCGGAGCGCACGGCCATGAAGTTGATTACCGTGGGGCAGGAGGAAAAGATCGTCGGTTTGCACGCCATCGGCGATGGGGTGGACGAGCTGCTACAGGGATTTGCCGTTGCCCTGCGCATGGGGGCGCGCAAGCGGGACTTTGACGACACCATTGCCATCCATCCCACCAGCGCCGAAGAGTTCGTGACCATGCGCTGAGGCTGAGCGCGCGTAGCGCCTGGGCCTCAGGCCTCGCTGCTGCGCGCTTTGCTGCCCTTGACCGCGGCTTGGTGCAGGGCCTTGATGGCATCGGGCCCAACCGCAAGACCGCAGTTACAGGGTGGACAGTCGGCGAGGAGAGGGACGGTGGCTGCCAGCACACTGCGCACTCGGTCCATGCCTTCGTGCATCACCGCATCGATGCCTTCCATGGTGATCGGCTCTTTGGATTTGCCCGCCGCCGGGTTGACAACCAAAGACAAGGGCGCATAGCAAAGACCAATTTCGCGCGCCAGCACCGCCTCTGGGCAGCCCGTCATGCCGACGACATCACCGCCGTCGCGCTCGATGCGGCGGATTTCCGCGGCAGTCTCCAGACGTGGCCCCTGGGTCGCCGCATAGGTTCCCCCCTGGTGGAGGGCAATACCCGCCGCCGCTGCGCCTTGTGCCAGTCGCTGCCGAACATTGGCACAGTAGGGCTCGGAGAAGTCGATGTGAATGACCTGCTGCGCCTCGCCCCCCTCAAAGAAGGTGCTCGGCCGGCCGTGGGTGTAATCGATGAGTTGGTCGGGGACGAGGAGCACCCCCGACTGCATGGCATCGCTCACCCCACCGACTGCGGTCACCGCAATGACATGGCTAACGCCAACATGGTGCAAGGCCCAGATATTGGCGCGATAGTTGATGCGGTGCGGCGGAATGGTGTGGCCGTAGCCGTGGCGGGCGAGGAAGATCACTTCCTGGCCGTTGAGTACGCCAAAGGTCAGGGGGCCGGAGGCCTCCCCAAAGGGAGTGCGGATAATACGACGGTGGAGAATTTCCAGATTTTTGAGCTGGGTAAGACCGCTGCCGCCAATGATCCCGACACTACCCATGGGCGTCCTCCTCGATCAACGCAAAAATCCCCGGTGCGTTGCGGCCTAGGCCACGGGCATCGAGGCCATAACCAAAGACGAAGCGATCGGGCACCTCGAGGCCGACATAGTCTACCGGCACCTCACGAGCCCGTGGGCGCTCCTTACGTACCATTACCGCCGTATGCACCGCTGCCGCGCCTTGCTCGCGGCAGTAATCCTGCAGGGCAAGCAGGGTGATGCCTTCATCGAGGATATCGTCGACGAGGAGCACCGTCGCATCGAGAATAGGTTCGCGAGGCGTCAGACGCCAAAGAAGATCGCCGCCGCGGGTCTTGTCTCCATAGCGGCTAACCTGCACGCAGTCGAGATGCAGAGGAAAGTGCAGTAGAGGGAGCAATTGGCCGACCACGACGATGGCGCCGGAGAGTACCGTCATTACCACCACCGGACGGTGGGGAACCAAAGGTTCGAGATCGGCATTTATGGCAACGGCCATCCGTTGGATGGCCGCTTGCACCGCCTCCGCACTGAACAGTTGTTCAGCGGGTCCCAGGTGGGAAGGCGTCATGACACACTTAGTAGGTGAAGGTGACGACGTCGTCGTCCATCGCCTGCTCGATGACGTAGGCGCCACCGACGACATCGGATACCTCGGGAATGAGGTCATCCTTGGTGCATTCCCAAAGCTCGAGGGTGGGGGTGCAGACGAAGAACTTCACGCCGGCTTCGTGGGCGTCCTTGATGAAATCGTACACGCTCTTGGGGCTGCCGGGCATGACATGCATCTTTTCCGCCACACCCTTCTTGGCCAACTCGCCAGCGCGGGCGGTGAGCACGACTTCCACTTCAAAGTCCATAGCCGCTGCCACCGTCGCCTGGAAGAAGGGCGCACCCAGCTCCTGCGGATTGGCGGGATCGGTATTGACCATGACCATCAACAATTTATCAGCCATCACACTACTCCTTGACAGAAAACTGGGGGTATATTAACGATGCAACCCGCACGGCGCACCATGATTTGATTGATTACCGCATAAAAAACTGCGCGATCAGTCGTCGGCGGCCTCGTCCCGCTCCAGATCGCCAAGGCGATCGCGCCGGGAGCGCAGCATGATCTCGCGCTCTTCGGCCAGAGCGCGCTTGGCGACACGAATGGCCTCTTGCAAATCTTGGCGCTTGGCCTCGACCAGTTCGCCGCCGCTGCTCAGCAACTGCTGGGTCTTTTCCTGGATGTCTTCAATCAGGCGCAGCACCCGCTCTTCGGCAGTCTGCTCGAACTCGCGCAGTTGTTCCTTGCCGCGCTGCATTCCCCGCCGCAAGTCCTCGCGCGTCTCGGCACCACTGGCGGGGGCCAACAGCACACCGCCCAGGGCCCCGACGAGCAATCCCATCACAAAACCGGTAGTCGAATTCTTCATTTACACCTCCAATCGCGTAGTACCGCAAGCACCTCAACGGCGACGGGCAAAATAGCGCCACCCCGCACGCACGGCCCGCGCCCAGATACCAAACTCCTGTACCGGCACGGTAAAGGTCTCGATCGTATCGCGTAATTCACGATCCACATAACGCAAGGTGGCCTCGACACGCTCCATTTGCTTGCCACCGCTACGCACGATCTTTTGCAATTCACCGAGCAACACCTTGAGGTCGAAGAGTAGGGGCGCCATCTCCTGCTCGGTGCGCGCCAAGACCCGCTCCAAACGCAAGAAAGTGCGTATTACCACCCCCGCGGCAACGGCAATGATTAGCAGCGCAATGACTGACACAATGGCTATGATAGTGAGTGCAGCGTTGATACCCATGCTTGGCGCCATCCCAAAATTTCCTTATCACTATAGACGGATCGGCGCAGCTGCGCAAAACCACCGTAAGCCTCGTCCTCACCAGCCTCCCGCTTCGCGCAGCGACAGGGGTTCTCCTTCACCAACAATGAAGTGATCGAGCAAGCGTAGTTCGAGCAGGCGCAAGGCGTCTTCGAGGCGCCGGGTGAGCTGCAAATCCGCAGCGCTGGGCTCCTTCACTCCCGAGGGATGGTTGTGGGCGACGATGAGGGCGGCGGCATTCAGCTCCAATGCCCGCTTGGCGATTTCGCGGACGTAGACATTGGCGCTGTCGATGGTGCCCTGGAACATCTCTTCAAAGCGCAGTACCCGATGGCGCTGGTCGAGAAAGACCACGGCAAAGATCTCGCGGCTGCGATCGCGCAGAGTCGAGCGCAGATACTCGGCAACCCGCCGCGGCGACTCCAGGGCCTCACCGCGGCTCCAGCTCTCGGCCAAGTGACGACGTGCCATCTCGAGTACCGCCTGCAACTGCGCAAACTTGGCCGGCCCAAGGCCATGCTCGGCGCAAAAGGCCTCGCTTTGCGCAGTTAGCAAGCCGCGTAGGCCACCAAACCGTTGTAACACGTCGCGCGCCAGGTCGACCGCGCTTTTGCCGCGCACGCCAACGCGCAGAAAGATAGCCAACAATTCGGCGTCGGAGAGGCTTTGCGCCCCCTGCGCCAAGAGACGTTCCCGCGGGCGCTCGCCGGCGGGCCAATCGGAAATAGCCATATGCTCCCTCTTTTTCGTATGCTAGCAAATTGATTGTAGCGAAAAGAGCGCCGCCATGGACCCGTTGACGGGCAAAAAAATTCTGCTGTTGATCGGCGGCAGCATCGCCGCTTACAAAACGCCGGAGTTGATTCGCTTGCTGCGCGCGGCAGGTGCCGAATTACGTGTTGCCCTGAGCCCGCACGCCAGCGACTTCGTTGCGCCGCTGGCGCTGCAGGCGGTGAGTGGCCACGCCGCACGCCAGTCGCTCTTTTCTCCGGCAGAAGAAGCGGCCATGGACCATATTGCCCTGGCGCGCTGGGCCGATGCCCTGCTCTACGCGCCCGTCTCGGCAGCCGGCCTCGCCCGCCTTGCCCAAGGCCTTGCTGAAGACTTGCCCGGGGCCATTGTACTGGCCAGCCGCGCTCCCCTCTTTCTTGCCCCGGCAATGAATACGGCAATGTGGGAGCATCCCGCCACCCAGCGCAATCTGCGGCAATTGGCTGCCGATGGGGCACAGATTCTGGAACCCGGCAGCGGCAGCCTCGCTTGCGGTGAAACCGGCAGCGGCCGGCTGATGGAGCTCGAGCAGATCGTCGATCGACTGCGGCTGGCCCTTGCCCCGCATCCTTGGCTGGGCTGGCGCGTGCTCGTTACGGCTGGTCCTACCTGGGAGGCCTGGGATCCCGTGCGCGGCCTCAGCAACCGCGCAAGCGGCCGGCAAGGATATGCTCTGGCGCAAGCGGCGGCCGAGCGCGGCGCCCGCGTAACCTTGGTGAGTGGGCCAACTTGCCTGCCCTGCCCCACCGGGGTGGAGCGCATTGCCGTTACCTCGGCACAGGAGATGCTGCAGGTGTGCCAGGGCCTTGTGCAAAGAGAAAACATCGATCTCTTGATCGCCAATGCCGCCGTGGCCGATCACCGACCCGCCACCATCCTGACCCACAAACAGCCCAAGCAGGAACTGCCCGCCCAACTGGCCCTGGCTGCCAATCCAGATATCGTCAAAACCCTACACGAAGATCCGCAAGCCCCGCGCCGAATCCTCGCCTTTGCCGCCGAGACCCACGCCGACGAGGAACGAGCCGTAGCGAAACTGCGCGCCAAAGGGGCAGACTTTGCGGCGCTCAACGACCTGCGGGGCGGCGCCATGGGTACGGAAGAGAATGCCATCGTTTTGGTCAGCCCGCGGCAGCGCTGGGTACTACCGCGCCAGCCCAAGCTCGACCTCGCCCGCGCCTTGTTGCATCATCTCGACTCGGAAATTGGGGAGAGTGACTGACATGGAGAAATTGGCAATCCGCATTCTGGATCCACGCCTGGGCACGGAGTGGCCCCTGCCGCAGTATGCCAGTGCCGCGGCGGCGGGAATGGACCTGCGTGCCTGTATCGACAGTCCCCTCTCCCTGGCGCCGGGGCAGGCGGCGCTGGTCTCGGCCGGCTTTGCCATGCATATCGGCAACGCCAACGTGGGTGCCCTGCTCCTGCCGCGGTCCGGTCTGGGTCATCGTGGTTTGGTCCTTGGCAATCTCGTCGGTCTGATCGATGCCGACTACCAAGGGCCAGTAAAGATCTCTCTCTGGAACCGCAGCCACGAGCCCCTGGAAATTGCCGTCGGCGAGCGGGTGGCGCAGATGATCCTGGTGCCGGTTTTGCGCCCGGCGCTGCAGGTAGTGGAGGAGTTTGCCGCTACCGAGCGCGGCGATGGTGGTTTTGGTAGCACCGGAAAACAGTAATGAAGATTCTTATGGAAAAAATCGAGGCGATTTTCGAGTGGCTGCTCTGGAACAGCCGCTTTGCCGTGCTCTTTGCCGTCGTTGCCAGCCTCTTGGTGGCCTTTGCCGTCTTTTTCATGACCTCCTACGATGCCTGGCAGCTGGTCAGCCACATCTTTACCTACGCCAGCCCGCAAATGACCAGCGAGGCCCGCTCTGCCTTTCATCTAGAAGTGGTGGCGCACGCCGTGAGCATCGTCGATGGCTACCTGCTGGCCACCATCCTGCTGATCTTCTCTCTGGGCCTCTATGAGCTCTTCATCAGCAAAATCGATGTGGCGGGCGAGGCCAAGGGCTCGCGGGTGTTATTCATTCGTAGTCTGGATGACCTCAAGGACCGCTTGGCCAAGGTCATCTTGATGATTCTGATCGTGAGCTTTTTCGAGCGCTCCCTGTCGATGCACGTCGGCAATTTTCTTGACCTGCTCTATCTTGCCCTGGGGATTGCCCTCGTCGCCCTGGCCCTTTACCTCACCCACAAGGGCGGACACCCGAGCGCCCAAGACGATACCAGCGAACACTAGGTGCGCGGCAGGGTAACCCCGCGCTGGCGCTGGTACTTACCGCCACGGTCGGCGTAGGAGACCTCACAAACTTCGTCGGACTCGAGGAAAAGCACCTGCGCCACGCCTTCGTTGGCGTAGATCTTTGCCGGTAGCGGGGTGGTGTTGGAAAACTCCAGGGTCACATGCCCCTCCCATTCTGGCTCGAAGGGGGTGACATTGACGATGATGCCGCAGCGGGCGTAGGTGGACTTACCGAGGCAGATGGTGAGCACATTGCGCGGAATGCGAAAATACTCAACTGTGCGCGCCAGGGCAAAGGAATTGGGGGGAATGACGCAGGTGTCGCCACTGAACTCGACGAAGGAATCCTCGCTGAAGTTTTTGGGGTCGACGATGACGCTGCGCACATTGGTAAAGACCTTGAATTCGCCCGCACAACGGATGTCGTAGCCGTAGGAGGAGAGCCCGTAGGAGATGATCGGCTCCCCCTCCACCTGCCGAATCTGCTGCGCTACGAAGGGTTCGATCATGCCCTTTTCCTCGGCCATTTGCCGAATCCAGCGGTCGGATTTGATGGCCATAGGGGGCAGCTCCTAGCGATTCTCGATGACGATTTTGGGGAATTTATGGCTATGGTCGACGGCCTGTAGGGCGACTCGTCCCGCCACGTGCCGTGCCAGTTCGCGGTAGATCTTGGCGAGCTGCGAATCCGGGGCTGCCACTACCGTCGGGGCGCCATTGTCGGCCTCGTCGCGGATACGGCGGTCGAGGGGCACCGCGCCGAGAAATTCCACCCCATACTGTTCTGCCATCGATGCCCCACCGCCGTGGCCGAAGATGTCGTCCTCATTGCCGCACTTGGGGCAAATGTAGAAGCTCATGTTTTCGATGATGCCGAGAATCGGTACCCCCACCTTCTCAAACATCTTCAAGCCCTTGCGCGCATCGAGCAGAGCAATATCTTGCGGCGTGGTGACGATGACGGCACCAGAAACCGGCACCTTCTGCGCCAGGGTGAGCTGGGTATCGCCAGTGCCCGGCGGCAGGTCGATGACCAGATAGTCGAGTTCGCCCCAGCGGGTGTCCGACAAGAGCTGCTCCAGGGCCTGCATGACCATCGGCCCGCGCCAGACCATGGGAGTTTCCTCGTCGATGAGGAACCCAATGGACATCGCCTTGATGCCATGCCCTTCCATGGGCTCCATCTTTTTGCCGTCTTTGCTGGTCGGCTTGCCTTCGATACCCAGCATCCGCGGTTGACTCGGGCCGTAGATGTCGGCGTCGAGCATGCCCACCTGCGCCCCGTCTTGGGCAAGGGCCAGAGCCAGATTGACGGCGGTGGTGGACTTGCCCACACCGCCCTTGCCCGAGGCGACGGCGATGATGTTTTTGATGCCTTCGAGCAATTTCACGCCGCGCTGGGCCTGATGGGTTTGGATGCGGTGGGTGATCTCCAGCTCTGGGCGAATGCCGGTGTGCTTGTGCACGGCATCGGCAATCTCGGCGCCAAGTCGGGCTGCAACGCCGTGCGACGGATAGGGCAGCTCGATGCGTATCTTTTGCCCATCAACGGACTTGAGCACGCCGGCGCTGGCAAGATCCTTACCGAGATAGGGATCCTGCACCTGCGCAAGGACCTCTTCCACCTGACTTTTTTGCAACTCTGCCATGGGATGCCGCCTTTTTTGTGGGGACCGCGCTCAACCAGCCGCGATGATGACTTCGTGCTGCTCGAGACCGCCGCCCTCGCCAAAGGCTTCCTTGGGGAGAGGATTTTGGTGCGCCGCCTTGAAGTCGTCGCTACGCAGCCAGGCCTCGAAGGCGGCCTTGTTCTCCCAATGGGTAAGAACCACGTACATGCCTTTTTCGTCGACGGGGCGGAGAATTTCCATGCGGACGAAACCTGCTTGCTTTTCGACTTCGCCAGCGCGTTTGCGAAAGCGCTCTTCAAATTCGGCACGATACTCCGCTTTGACCGGTACTCGATTCGCTACCACGTATTGCATCATCGCCTCCAGTAGTCTGCCTTTGTGTCATTCTACGCCGGGGTGTGGGCGCAGACCAAGGACATCTTGCATGTCGTAGAGTCCTGCCTTTTGCCCCTGCAGCCAGCGTGCCGCGCGCAGGGCGCCCTCGGCAAAATTGCGCCGGCTGCTGGCGCGGTGGGTGAGCTCCAAACGCTCTCCGGCACCCGCCAACCAGATGCTGTGTTCACCAACCACGTCGGCGGCACGCAGGGTGGCAAAGCCAATGCTGCCGGGCTGCCGGGGGCCGGGAATGCCGTTGCGATCGTAGCAGGCGAGCTCGTCGAGTTGCCCTTGTCGTCCCGCCGCCGCGGCGCGCCCCAGGGCCAGGGCAGTGCCCGAGGGGGCATCGCGCTTTTGGCTGTGGTGCGCCTCGAGAATCTCGATGTCGTACGACTCCCCCAGGGCGGCCACCATCTGCGGCAGAAAAGCGAGCAACACGTTGATGCCAACACTCATGTTGGGTGCCACAACGAGGGGAATGCGCTGCGCCAGTTGCTGGATTTCTTGTACCTGCGCGGGGGTGAAACCCGTACTCCCGACAACGACGGGGCAACCGACAGCAGCGGCGGCATGCAGGTGCGCCAGGGCGGCATCGGCAGGACTAAAATCGATGCAAACATCCGCGAGCGTCAGCGCCGCCGACAAGTCGACCGAGACCGGCACATCGAGGTTACGGCCACCTGCCAAGCGCCCGGCGTCCTCGCCCAAGTACGCCGCTCCCGGCCGCCCCAGTGCCGCCACCAGTTGCAAGTCTGCCTGCTCGGTGAGGGCGGCAATGATAGCCTTACCCATCTTTCCCGCCGCAGCCGTCACGGCAACGCGAATCGTCATCTCAAATCCCCATCCGCTCGAAGAAGTCCTTGGCTTTGGCCCACCAACTTTCTTGCTGGGGATGCTGCGCTGCCCCCCCTGCCTCGGCGGCAAATTCCTGCAACAGTTCTTTCTGCCGCTCGCTGAGCTTGACCGGCACTTCTACCTGCAGACGACAGTGGAGATCCCCTGCCATACGGCTGCGGACCCCCTGAATACCCTTGCCGCGCAACCGAAAAACCGTGCCCGACTGGGTGCCGGCAGGAATCTGAATTTTGGCACGACCACTGAGGGTGGGCACCTCGAGCTCACCGCCCAAGGCCATGGTGGTAAAGCTGACGGGAACCGAGCAATGCAGGTCGTCGCCGTCGCGCTCAAAAAGACTGTGGGCACGCACCTGGATCTCGACGTAGAGATCACCGGGGGAACCGCCGCGTTCGCCTGCTTCTCCCTCGCCGCTCAGGCGAATGCGATCGCCGGTGTCGACACCTGCGGGAATCTTCACCTCGATCCGCCGATTTTTCTTGACTCGTCCCTGGCCCTTACAGACCCTGCAGGGGGTTTTGATGACCTTGCCGGAACCACCACAGCTGGGGCAAGGGCGAGTTACCGAGAAAAAGCCTTGGGCCATGCGTACCTGACCGTGCCCATTACAAGTGCGGCATTCTTCCACCGCGCTGCCAGGCTCAGCACCGCTGCCCTTACACGCCTCGCAGAGCACCGTGCTGGGGATTTCGAGCTCGACGGTCTTACCGGTAGCCGCCTCTTCCAGGCTCAAATCGAGACGATAGCGCAGATCGCTACCGCGACCCGGATCCTGCTGAAAACCAAAACCGCCGCGGGTGAACTGTTCAAAAATGTCACCAAAAATGTCACTAAAGCCAGCGCCGCCAAAGCCACCAAAGCCGCTCCCCCCACCTGCGCCGCCCTGTACGCCGGCATGACCAAATTGATCGTAAGCACGCCGTTTTTGCGGATCAGAGAGAACCTCGTAGGCTTCGTTGATTTCCTTGAAGCGCTCTTCGGCGCTGCTGTCACCCGGGTTGCGGTCCGGATGGTAACGCATCGCCAGTCGTCGGTAGGATTTTTTGAGCTCCCCATCGTCTACCGAACGCGAGACCTCGAGTATTTCGTAATAATCCCGTTTGCTCATACTATTTTTCCCAAAAACAGGCGAGGGCAGGGATATTCCCCTGCCCTCTGCGGCGGATCAAGACGTCACTTCTTGTCGACTTCCTCGAATTCGGCCTCGACCACATCATCGGCGCCCGCCTGTTTAGCACTGCTGGCTTCGGCAGGCCCAGCCTGTTCACCGGGTCCGGCATGCTGGACCAATTCGGACATGGCCGCCATCAGGGTCGCTACCGCGCCCTTGATGGCCTCGGTGTCCTCGCCCTTGGCTGCTGCCTCGACGGCAGCGATGGCACTCTCGACCTTGGCTTTGACGTCGGCTGGGGCACTGGCATGCTCGCTCAGGGCCTTGCGCGCCCCATGCACGCTGCCGTCGGCCTCATTGCGTGCCTCGATCAGCGCCCGCGCCTTCTTGTCCTCAGCGGCGTTGGCCTCGGCCTCCTTGATCATGCGCTGAATCTCCGCCTCGGAAAGCCCGGAGCTCGCGGTGATCTTGATCGACTGCTCCTTGTTGGTCTCCTTATCCTTGGCAGATACGTGCAGGATACCGTTGGCATCGATGTCGAAGGTAACTTCGATTTGCGGCATGCCGCGCGGTGCCGGACGGATATCGGTTAGATCGAAACGCGCCAGCGACTTGTTATCCCGCGCCAGCTCCCGCTCGCCCTGCAACACGTGCACCGTCACCGCCGACTGGTTGTCTTCGGCGGTAGAAAAGATCTGTGACTTGCGCGTCGGGATGGTCGTGTTCTTTTCGATCAGCTTGGTCATCACCCCGCCCAAGGTCTCGATACCCAAAGACAAGGGCGTGACGTCCATCAGCAGCACGTCTTTCTTCTCGCCGGAGAGCACCGCTCCCTGCACCGCCGCGCCGATGGCCACGGCCTCGTCGGGATTGACGTCTTTGCGCGGCTCTTTGCCGAAGAATTCCTTTACCTTCTCCTGCACCTTGGGCATGCGCGTCTGACCGCCCACCAGAATCACATCGGAGATCTGGCTGGAGGAAAGATCGGCATCCTTCATCGCTATCTTACAAGGCGCCATACTACGGTCGATCAGATCCTCCACCAAGGATTCGAGCTTGGCCCGAGTCAGTTTCATGTTGAGATGCTTGGGACCCGACTGGTCGGCGGTGATGAAGGGCAGATTGACGTCGGTCTGCGCCGAGGACGACAGCTCGATCTTGGCCTTTTCCGCGGCTTCCTTGAGGCGCTGCATGGCCAAGCGGTCATTGCGCAGATCGATCCCCGACTCGGCCTTGAAGGAGTCGGCCAAGTAATTGATGATCCGATTGTCGAAGTCGCCACCGCCGAGAAAGGTGTCGCCGTTGGTAGAGAGCACTTCGAACTGATGCTCACCATCCATCTCCGCAATCTCGATGATGGAGATATCGAAGGTGCCACCACCCAGATCGTAGACCGCAACCTTGCTGTCGCCGGGGTTCTTGTCTTCACCAAAGGCCAGGGCTGCTGCCGTGGGCTCGTTGATGATGCGCTTCACCTCGAGACCGGCAATGCGTCCGGCATCCTTGGTCGCCTGACGCTGGGCATCGTTGAAGTATGCGGGAACGGTAATGACCGCCTGGCTGACGGTTTCACCGAGATAATCTTCTGCCGTCTTCTTCATTTTCTGCAGGATGTAGGCAGAAATCTGCTGTGGCGAATAACTCTTGCCGCGCACCTCGACCCAAGCATCGCCGTTGTCGGATTTGACGATTTTATAGGGGACGTGTTTCATGTCCTTTTGTACTTCCGGATCGTCAAACTTCCGACCGATCAGTCGCTTGACTTCATAGATGGTATTTTCAGGATTGGTTACCGCCTGCCGCTTGGCTGCTTCGCCGACGAGTACCTCGCCATCTTCACTAAAAGCGACGATGGACGGCGTAGTGCGCTTACCCTCACTGTTTTCGATCACCTTGACCTTGTCGCCTTCCATGACGGCGACGCAGGAGTTGGTAGTCCCCAAATCGATACCAATTACTTTTGCCATTCTTGCAATCTCCTAAATCAATTCCGAATTCGATGAGCCTTTGGCGTTCGTCACTGCGGCTTGGCGGCTTTCGATACCGATACCATGCTTGGCCGCAAGAGGCGATCATGAATCAAATACCCTTTCTGGTGCACGGCGAGAACGCGGTTCGCTTCGCCGGGATCCTCCACCATCGCAATCGCTTGATGCAGATTGGGATCAAAGCGATCGTTTTCAAGCTCTACGGGACGGATCCCCGCCTTGGCCAAGGCCGCCACAAAGAGGTGCAAGGTATTCTCGATGCCCTGACGTAACTGCGTCATGGCTTGGTCGCCCTCAGACGGTGTCGCCAATGCCAACTCCAGGCTATCGATCACGGGTAGCAGCTCACGGGCAAAGCGCTCGACGGCATAGTTGCGTGCATCGTCAATCTGCCTTTCCATACGCTTGCGCAAGTTGTCCTGATCGGCCAGGGCGCGCAGATAGTCGTTGCGCAGCTTTTCCGCCTCGTCCTGCCAGTTCACCTCGGGATTCGTTTCGGCACCTGCAGCGGATTCTTCGGGGGCCTGCGCGTCTACTTCTGTTTCACTCATAGGAACCTTCCTCCAGCTTCGTCCCACCGGTAGATGGGGCAAGGAACAACCAATTTCAAGAGGAAAGCCACTCACCCTGAGAAAGCGCTTGGCCGAGAAGCCGTGCCGTACCATCCACCAGAGGAATGATGTCTTGATAAGGCATACGCATGGGACCGAGCACACCAATCACGCCAACCAACTCGCCGTCGATCTGGTAGGGGGCGGAGATGAGAGTGAAATCGCTGAGCGGTGCCAAACCGGACTCGCCACCAATGAAAAGGCGCACGCCGCTACTCAGCAAGCTCTGGTCGAGGAGCATGACCAACTCGCGCTTTTGCCGCACCACCGAAAGTAGCTCACGCAGGCGCTCACTGGCGGCAAGATCCGGGAGATTGAGGAGTTGTAGCTCTCCCTCGACCAACATGCGCTCCTGGTCGGCGGCAAGCATCTCCTTGCCGAGCTCCATGGCATTGCGCAAGATGGCATCCATTTCAGCGCGCGACTGCCGCAGATCTTCTTCGAGGAGAGCAATGACTTCCTGCAAAGGTCGGCCGCCGTAGCTGGCGTTGAAACGATTGGCCGCCTGGGTGAGGGCAGCGGCGCTCAGGGGCTCCGCGACGCGAATCAGGCGATTTTCGACTTCGCCCTTGTCGGTCACAAAGATCGCCAAGACCTCGCGCTCACGCAGGGCGATGAAATCCACATGACGCAAGGTCTGGTTGGCTCGCTTGGGAACGCGGATGAAGCCAACCATACGGGTCATTTGCGAGAGGGCCTCGGTGGCCGCATGCAAAACCTCTTCGGCATCGGGCAAGTGCGCACCGATACGCTGCAAGAGTAAGCGGCGCGAGGCCCCGGAGAGGGGCCCAACGTGGATCAGGGAGTCGACGAAGAAACGATAGCCGCTGGGTGTTGGAATGCGCCCAGCAGAGGTATGCGGGGAAATGACATAACCGGCGTCTTCGAGATCGGCCACGACGTTGCGTACCGTGGCCGGACTAATGGCAAGGCCTGCGTCGCGAGCCAGTTGGCGACTGCCAACCGGCTGGCCGCTGTTGATATGCTGCTCGATGAGAGATTTCAGTAAATGGCGGGCACGCGCATCCATGATCCAAGGTCTCCAGGACACGCCCACTCCGGGCGTTTTTTGGCACTCTACCGCAGGGAGTGCCAAGAGGCCAGAGAATTACTTGATCTTATCTTCCCGGTAAGCGACGTGTTTGCGCGCCTTGGGGTCGTACTTCGTAAACTGCAGCTTATCCGGGGTATTCTTCTTGTTTTTGGTGGTGGTGTAGAAGTGCCCGGTACCTGCCGTCGAAACCAGCTTGATCTTGTCACGCATCGTTCAGTCCTCAGATCTTTTCGCCGGCAGCGCGCAGGTCTGCCAGAACGACATCGATTCCCTTCTTGTCGATGGTGCGAATTGCCTGGGTGCTCACCCGCAGCCGCACCCAACGATTCTCGCTTGCCACCCAAAAACGCTTGTATTGCAGATTGGGAAGAAAGCGCCGACGCGTCTTGTTGTTAGCGTGGGACACGTTGTTCCCCGCCATGGGCTTTTTGCCCGTTACCTTGCAAACTCTGGACATGACCACTATCCCCAACAGAAAGAGGCGCTTTATACCACGGTTCGCCCTGCCAATGCCAGTGCCCTGGCAGCTCGGTTTGGTGGGCTCAGCGCAGCCGCAGCCAGCCGATGCGGTAGAAGGTGAAAGCCGTGGCGAGCTCCACCGCGATCAAGCCGCTGACAATGGTAACAAAGGAATACGGCCAGTCGGGGATGGGACCGAGATCGACATTCATCGCCACGGCGCCGGGGATGAACAGGGGGATGGTCGCGAGGATGATCACCGCCGCCATGAACTTGAAGATATTGTTGACGTTGTTGTTGACCACATAGGTGTAGGCATTGAGCAGGCTGTTGATGGTTTCCTGCTCGGTGTCGACCTGCTCCCGCGCTTGCCGCAGCTCAATGCGGCTGTCTTCGTAGTGCTCGAGAAACTCGGCAGAGTCCCGGGGTAGCCAAGGACGTAGTTCCTCGAGCAGGTGTTCGATCTGCAAAAGACCGAGGCTCAGCTCGAGGAGACGGTCATTGACCTCGAGAGCCTCGTAGATGACGTGGACGGTCTGCGCCCGCCGCAGGTCTTGCTCGACCCTGACCACGTCTTGGCTAACGTCGCGGGACATGCGCACATAACGTCGGGCGATCTCGTGGACGATCTGCAGAACCACCTCGTAGCGCTTGCGCGGCGCTGCGGGATCGAGCAACGCATCGAGAAAGCGCACGGGTTCGTTGCTGAGGGTGACCAGATATCCGGGCACCAGGATCAGGGTCAGGGGGAGGAGGTCGAAGGTGCTGGAATGCGGGCCATGATGGTGCGGGACGGTAAACTGCAGGGCCAGGAAACCTTGCTCGCGCACGAAGGGGCGTGCCGGCTTGTCTTCCAGACGTCGGCGCAGGAAGGGCTCCGGCACGCCGAGATCCGCCGCTGCCTGGGTCAGTTCTTCGGCGGAGGGCGCAAGGAGATGCAACCAATCTCGGCAACGTCCGTTACCCGTGAGAAAAGCGCCCTCGACCCGTTTTAGCATGCGCTGCCCCTACATATCGAAGAAGCCATGTTTTCTTCCCCACCACGCGATATACACCGATGTCCCAAAGCCATAGGCCAACAAAAAGTACCAGGTAAACTTCCAATGACCGAGAGGTAGATGCACTTCCATATGGAAAGGCATGATCAGGGCGATGGGGATCATCAACAGCGCCAACCAGAGGGTCATCACCTTCATCACCGAATGCGAGTTGTTCTGCACGATGCCGGTGTAGCAGTTGGTAACGGCGGTGTAGCGCTCCCAGACGAGGCTAACGCCCTCTTCCACCCGCCGCAGTTCCGCCTGCAACTCCTCTAGAGGCGCGATCAGGGCGCTTTCTTCTTCGGCCTCGCGCAGCCAAGCACGCAGGGTATGGCCGAGATCGCGCAAAGAGACGACGAGATCCCCCATACTGCGATTGAGCTTGACGATTTCGCGCAACTCCCGGTTGGTCATGGCGTTACGTAGGGCGGCACGCAAGGTTTGCAGGCGGGCAACGATGCGTTGCGCCGCCAAATCATGACTGTGGATACAAACCAAAACCAAGCGGAGTAAGGCCTGCTCTCGAGACTCGGCAATGCTCATTTCCTCGAGTTCCTGCTGCAAGGGATCGAGGCTTGCCACCGGCGCCACCACCCACAGGCTAGCGGGCGCGACGATGACCGAGAGCGAGACCTCGAGGAGCCGCTCGATTCCGGCCTCGAGATCGCGTCGATCATGCACGTAGGGCAGGCGTAGATGCCAGACCTGCCCGGCGAAGAGCTCCAACCGTTGCGCCGCCTCCTCGTCGGGGCGCTGTAGGCGAAACCAGGCTTCCGGCAGCTGCAAGGCCCGGGCGTAGCCGCACCAGCCGTCATCGGCATCGGCTCCCAGTAGAAAACTCCCCTCCACCGGCGCGGTGGCAGGGAGTTGGGCAGGGTTAGGCCATACCGTCCACTGCCAGGGATTCAGATCCAATGCCGCCTCCGAAACCAGAGCACCGCCAACAGGGAAATCGAGAAGCTCCCGCCCATCAGGGTCGGCCAGGCGTAGGGCCAATGCTCCAAGGGTAAAGGCACATTCATGCCGTAAATGGTGGCCGTCGTCGCCGGGATGGCAATGATCACCGTCCAACCGGTGATGACTTTGAGGGTATTACTGATATTGGTCTGCAGAACCCCGCCGTAGGCATCCATCATATTGGTGACCGTCGAGGTATAGATTTCGGTCATGTCCCGCGCTTGCTGCAGATCGACGAGGGCATCGGCGAGATCCTCGGAATCTTCCTCGTCTTGGGTGATGATGGGCAACCGCAACAACTGCTGCAGCACGGCAATGTTGCCGCGCAAGGCGGAAGTAAAGCGGATGAGGACCTTGCTCAGGCTGAGCATACTGAAAAACTCGTCGTTGCTTTGCGAATGATGCAGGCGCTCCTCGGTATGGACGATTTCCTCGTTGATCACCTTGAGGGCATCAAGAAAGGCACTGGCCATGCGCTGGATCATTTCGACGGTCAACCAGCGCGGGTCGAGCTCGTCGACCTCCTCCGGCAACTGTGCCTCGATGGCGCGCAAGAGCGGCAATTCCTCCGAGCAAACGGTAAGGATTTCGTCACGCCCAAAGACGATGCCCAGGGGCAACACGGAAAAGCTCGGGCGACCGGAATCGGGGTCGGGGCGCGCTACCGGTATCTTGAGGATGACGAGGGCGTTATTGGCTTCCTTTTCGAGGCGCGGACGCTCATCAAGATCTTGTACGTCTTGAAAAAACTCCTCGTAGAGCTGAAAACGCTGGGTAAGCTCGGCAACCTGCTGCGGGTCGGGAGAGATGACACTGGTCCAGTGATAAGTACGCCGTCCCTCTCCACGCAGGGCGATGACCCGTGCGGCTCGCGAATTCTTCATAGCCAACCTCGCCGTTTGAAATGCACACTCATGACTAGGGAGATGCCGAAGGCGACGCCCATCGCCACCCAAGCCGTCCAATGGCTGTTTTGCTCCAGCAGGGGCACGTTGACGCCAAAGATGGTTGCCACCAGGCTTGGTACGTAGAGTACCAGGGCGAGCACCGTGAGGATTTTCAGACCATGATTGATGTTGATCTGCACCATGCCGGCGTAGGCATCCATCATGTCGCTTGCCGTGTTGGCGCTGATCTCGGCACGGTCGCGGGCATGCTGCAGGTCGGCAATGGCCAGGTTGAGGGCAGCACGATTGGCCTCATCCCAGCCCACGGCAGCGCTGCGCGAGACCTTGAAAATGGCCACGATGTTACTGGCCAGGGTAACGTAGAAGCGGGTTAGGGCCTTACTCAGGGCAAGCAGGGCGTAGAAGTCTTCGGTGCGCTGGGTTGCATCCAGCCGTGCCTCAACAACCAAGATTTCCTGCCGCAAACGGCCTACGGTACGTAGGTAGCTCGCCGCCAGCAGCTGCAGGAGCCAGATGAGGGTAACGCGCGGGTCCTGAAATTTGCGGGCATTCCACTCGCGCAAAAAGGGCCATTCCACCTCGCTAAAGGTCCACAACCGGTCTCCACCCCAGAGCAAGGCTAGCGGCCGGAGCACACACTCGGCGTCGACGCCCTCATTTCGCCAGGGAAATTGCATGACCAACAGCAGATACGAACCAACGCGCTCCAGGCGAGGGCTTTGATCTTGCTCGAGCAACTCATCGAAAAGATCTTCGGGCAGGTCGAGTTCTTGCAGCAGATTGGCGAGTACATCTGGCGACGGCGCCGGGTGATGGAACCAGAGCTGTCTCACGCCGCTGCTCGTCAGAATCGTACTCGCCATACGTCGCCACCCTTGCCGATCCGGCTGGTTTATAGCACAGGCAAAGCCGGCTGGGAAAGGGCAAAAATACTGAAGTATTCGTCAATGACGGAAAGAGCTGGAGAAGCGAAGCAGTGCGATCCGGATCAAAAAGTTTGCCGGTACGGCCATCGGCCCCTGTCCCCATTCGATCCGGGTGTCGCCAGCGAGAGCGACAGCGGCGCGGGGATAACAGCGCACGGCATTCTGCTTGCGGCGAATCCGCTATCCAAATCGATCGTCGGTAACGCTGGCCGAGTACCGACGTTTCGCGACGCGAAGGTATCGCAACTTGCGGGCTGGTGAGAGGTGCTGCGGGTTTGCAGGTGTTTGTCACCGAGAGAGCAGTTCAACGTAGGCCTGGTAGCTGTAAATCCGGTTCTTTTTCTGTCCGGTCATCTCCGTCACGATGCCCAACTCTTCCAGCACCTTGACCGCAGCCGTCGCCGTGGGGAAGCTGGTATCGAGTTGCTGGCGAACGCGTTCGATGGTGAAGCGCGGCATCATAGGTAGCATTTCGAACAGCCGGTAGCTGGCTGGGCCTGCTTTGGCCGAGTGCAAAAGGCGTCTGCGGTCGGTGGCCACCAGACTGGCGACATCGATGATGTTTTTTTCAGCATCGCCCGCAGCGGTGGCGACACCTTCCAGAAAGAAAGTCACCCAGGATTCCCAGTCGCCCTCGGTGCGGATGGCCGACAGGCGACGGTAGTACTCAGCTTGGTGTTGTTTGAGGTAGCCACTGAGGTACATCAAAGGCTCGGACAGCAGTCCCCAGTGTTCAAACAGCGCCGCAATCAGGAGGCGGCCAATGCGCCCGTTGCCGTCAAGAAACGGATGGATGGTTTCAAACTGCGCGTGGATGAGCGCCACCTTGACCATCGGTGGCAGGTCCGTCGCTTCGTCGTGGATGAAGCGCTCCATGTCGGCCAGCAGTGTGGGAACGTGCTCCGGCGGCGGTGGCACGAAATCCGCATTGCCGGGCCGTGTGCCACCAATCCAATTTTGCGACCGACGCAACTCGCCGGGTTGTTTGCCTGCGCCGCGAGCCCCATCCAGTAGGCGTCGATGTGCCTCGCACAACAGCCGTACGCTGATGGGTAGCCCTTTGGGATCGCGAAGTTGCTCCTGTGTCCAGCGGAAGGCACGCAGGTAGCTGGTCACTTCTTCCACGTCGTCGGTGTTGCTGACCTTGAAGCCAGCTTCCTCGTCGAACAGGTCGGTGAGCGTGGCTTGCGTGCCCTCGATCTGTGACGTGAGCAGGGCTTCTTTGCGGATGGCGCTGTACAGCAACCAATCCACCGACGGCACCAAGCCCGACACACCCGCTAAACGCGCAAGCGCCAGTTCCGCCATCCGATTGAGGTCAGCGAACACCTCGGGTGACAGGGCCGGATCAGATGGCGGCAAGGCGTGCGGCACGAAAGAGCGCACCGACTCGCCCAGTGTCGTGGAAATCACGTAGGTTCCCGTAGTGCGTGTCATTGAAAGCGGCCTGTAGTAGGTGGCGATCAAATTAAAGCATTCTTTAATATCAATAGCAAGTATTAAAGATTGCTTTCATTGATCATGGTGCATCACCCCGCCCGGCCAGAAATGCTCGGAGTCATCGCCGAACCTGTTAATCAGCGTCATCAGCTGAATGGCCGTCTGCGTCCAGGCCTGGACACACGACAGAATGTCGCGCAACGCGGCTGTGATTTAATAAATATCAGAAAACGCTCTGGAGTGGCCACAAAGCAAGGTATTCAATCGAAATGCTGATTTCGCCCGCCCCCTCCTTGCCTTGCGGGCCGGATTAATACCTGCTGGCGTGCCCAGAGAGCGGGCTGCGAAGAAGCCTAAGCAAGTATTGGCGAGATTTGGCTCTACGTGATCATGGGCGGCACCGCCAGCCAGCCCGCCAGCCGAGAGTAACGTTACACTAGTGAGTCGCCACCTCTGAACAGGACAGGCCAATGGGTAGGTTACAGCGGAAGCAGTCGTCCAGCGACTTCACCAATGTGTTCTCAAACCACGTCACCATGACTGAAAACCGTGGCTGCCTACTGAGAATGTGGTTTTCGAGAATTGGAAACCATTGATTTACCAATCGGCGATTATCACCATTTGAAGCCTCTCAAAAACGGTGGTTTTAGATCCGTCCCAGCGAGAGGTGTGATATTAAGCTACCCACAAGAAACACTGAGAAACTGTCTGCGACCAATGTTTCGTAACGCCTGATTATATCGGTGGTTAAGGCGACACCAGTTATTACCTGGACAGCGCGTCAAATGTCCGCTGCAAAGATTTTTTGAGCCGCCCGCTGATCATACACTATGTGACTTCAGGCCATTAAAAAAAGCGCTCCGAACAGCCCATCGCACAGCGTCGTCGGTTCTGACGCTTTTCCAGTGATCAGGATGGCGCATCACATCACGCACTTCGTATCGGTCCTCCTGTGGGTAACGCACCTCGAAAAACCCAATTCGATATAAAAATCGCGCGAGCGCAATATCTGGTTCACCGTAAGAGACTCCATTATGAAGCCTAACCTGGCCATTTCCAATTAGACCTCTAAGATGTTTGTACAGATCAGAAGCGATCCACTCAAGCGGTTTACCAGTGAAGGATTGCAGGCAAATATCCAGACCAACACAAAGCCCAGAAAACTCCGTTTTCAAGAATTCAAGCTGATCAGTTGAATAAGCCAATTCAGCGTCATTAATCGCCAATTCTGAAACTGGAAGACGATCCGCACAATCAAGAGAAAATTTGATAAAGGCCCGTACGCTACGTGGAGTATACATTGATCTACGGATAATGTAGCTAAAAGAATCGCTTTTGGTTCCATCTCTTAACTTAACATCTGGTGTGAAGAATATGTGCCACATATCATCAAACGGCACTTGAATTTTTTTGGGGTCAAGTTCCAGAGCTATCCCGATGGCACGCCGAAGTCTCTGTGCCGTCCATTTCTTTAAGTCACTAACATCCCAATTAAGCTGAACAACTCCACTTACTTTGTCTGAGTAGTGCCATCCAGGGTTAACATTGAGCCATAAATCTTGCCGCATGAATAAATGTACTTCAGCGTTCTTATTATAGTGGGTAATCCTATCTGCTGCCTCGATAGCGTCACGTATCAACCGAATATTGGTCGCGCCGCCTTCCTCTTGTAGATTATCGAAGTCATCCACATACAGCGCGAAGCTGGTGGCTTGCGCAACACGCGATATCCTTTCAGCGCTGTACTTCTCCTGTCCTTCTTTCTCGACAGTAAATCTGTTGGCCCAAGATACGAGCATCTTCAAAACATCGGCGACGCGTTCGCCAAAATCTCGTTCAGTGATTCCCTCGGTCTTTGCCCACGCACGTATAGCGATCTCGTCGTCACCGGTGACTAGAGTTCCACTCATGTCACGAGCTAATTTTCGACAGATCGTGTCTGCGTATATCTGCATCCAATCGGCAACTGCTCCGTATCCTCGCCCTGACGCTTTTGCCAATCGTTCCGCATGTAGCGAGGCGAGTTCATCTGCAGAGATTTCCACTATTAGCGTAGCTGAATCTTTCTTACGACGCTCAATGCCTGTCAACCGCACAGCCGATTTGCCCGCACCTTTACGAGCCACAACAACCGTTACCGTTGTGGCTGTCGCATTCGAAAACCAATCCGGCTGGACGAGAAGATTATCGAACCATTTGTCCTGGACTGTGTCACGTTCTGCATCTGGAAATCCGATAAAGGAGGAGTCACATTGCCAGCGATCACGTATGGCTTTTACCTGCATAGGCGTTAACGAAGCTATTTTCTCATTTTTCATTAGTTTTTACCGCTCCTCTATAAATTACACTCAGACATACTGCCGATATGAAGCGGCGTTGGTATGCCTTCGAGAAGGAAAAATATATATCCTGAAGATGAGAGTAGAGACCCATCTATTGCGAGTGCATCATAAGATATTCTTTCTTTTAATCTCACAATCATTCCCATGTGGCGCCTTCAATTTCAAGCCTACTCGCTTGTATTTATAACCTTCCTGATGAAAAGCCAACATAATACAAAACAATGAACTTCTTCCGCCTACGACCGGGTCAGCACGAGGAAACCCTGGTCTGCGCATACGTCCGCTCACAGTCTTAATGCGACGCACCCCGAAAAAAGAAGCGGGCCACCTCATGGCGACCTACTTCAACTGTTGCTTGTTTGTGACGAGTCCCATGCCGTTGTTTGCGCCAGCCCGAGACCAACAATTTGGCTTGTGGAATCGCCAAGGCAAAAGAGTTCCTACAGCGTAGCCTCTCGTTATTCCCCGGCCTTTTCCAATATCCTGTTGCTGAATCCCAACCTAGCTGCGGCTTCCAAGGCATGATCTATCTCGGCATGTCCCTTTCCTTACCCCGTAGCTTGCCGCAGCGCTTCTTTCTTGTCTACTCCCTCCCGTAGGGTCAAGTAGATGCAGTAGATAAGCGCACGTGGGCTGCGGGTAATGCTCTTGGTCCGTAGCTTCAGGGAAAGGAGCCAGATACTTGGCTGCGCCTTGGGTTATTGCGTTCCAGTAGCCCAGGCGCGCCACCAAAGTGCAGATACTGTTGAAGCTCGTGATACGGAAAATGTGGAGAGCACCACCAGCTTGCAGGATTATGCCGTAGTCCCGGCAAAGCGCTGGCGCAGGGCAGCCGCCTGGGAGCGGATGGCTGCCAACTCGTCGGCAGATTTGCGTTCGAGGTTGCGCCATTGCAGGGCGGTGCGGGGATGCTTACTGAAGGGCTCCCAATGGCGCTGCAAAAAGTCCCAATACAGCGTGGTGAAGGGGCAGGCATCGGCGCCTGTCGCCTGCTCGGGCCGGAAGGGACAGCGCGAACAATGGCCACCCATACGCTGCAGATATTGGCCGCTGGCAACATAGGGTTTGGAGGCGAGCAAGCCACCGTCGGCGTACTGCGACATCCCCAAAACATTGGGCATTTCCACCCAGTCGATGGCATCCACATAGATCGCCAAAAACCATTCGTGCACGGCCTGCGGACGCACACCCAGGAGCAAGGCAAAAAGACCGGTAACCATGAGGCGCTCGATGTGATGGGCGTAGCCGGTAGCAAGGGTGCGCTGCAACACGTCGCGCAGACAGGCCATTTCGATCTCTCCCGTCCAATACCAAGCAGGCAGGGGCTGCTCTGCGGCTAGGGCATTGCTTTCTCGGTAGCCCGGCATTTCGCGCCAGTAGATGCCGCGCACATATTCCCGCCAGCCGAGAATCTGGCGTACGAAGCCTTCGACGGCGGCCAAGGGCGCCCGCCCAGCCTCCAGTTCGGCAATGGCACCGTCGATGACCCGCTGCGGGTTGAGAAGACCGAGATTCATTGCCGCCGAAAGACGCGAGTGATAGAGCCAAACCTCCCCCGGCCAAGTGGCATCCTGAAAGGCACCGAAGCTCGGTAGTCGATGCCGTAGAAAATCCTCCAGGGCCTGTTCTGCCTGCTCTGCCGTTACTGGCCAAGCAAATTGCGCGAGCTGACCGGGATGCTCTGGAAATTCTTTTTCTACCAAGGCAATCACTTCTTGGGTGATGGCGTCCGGCGCAAAGGCCACGGGCTCGGGTATCCAGCCCGGCCCCTCGCGGCCAAAACTGCGACGATTGTCGCTGTCGTAATTCCAACGGCCGCCCTGGGGCTTGCCATCCTGCATCAAAATACCGCTGCGCTGGCGTACAAAACGGTACCATTGTTCCATGCGGTATTGCTTTCTCCCCTTGGCCCAGGTGTTGAAGACATCGAGGGGAAAGAGAAAGCGGTGATCGTCATATTCCTGGTAAATCACATCGAGACGCGCGCAGAGGGAGCGAATCGCTTCGCGCAGCTCCCAGTTACCGGGCTGGGCGCAAAGAAGTTCGCTAGGCCGATATCGCTGCAAGGTCTCCTGCAGTTGCTCGATGAGGCTCTTGCCAGCACTATCGCCAAGGGAATGATAGAGGACGGGCAGGCCGCGCTCTTGTAACTGCGCCGCAAAATGTCGCATGGCCGAGAGGAAGAGGACGATGCGCGCTTTGTGCGACCAGACCTGCTCGGCCTCGCTGCGCGCCTCGATGAAGACGCAGAGGTCCGACGCCGGATCGAGCCCGGCGAGGGCGGCGGAGTGCAGGTCGAGGTGATCGCCAAGGATCAATAGCAGCCGAGAAACGTTCATGATTTGTGGAGTTTTTTGGCGCGGCAGGCGGCGGAGCAGTACTTCACCTCCGCCCAGTCTTTGCGCCAACGTTTGCGCCAGGAGAAGGGGCGCTGGCAAACTGGGCAAATCTTTTGTGGCAACTGCGCTTTCTTCATCCGCCACCCTTGATCTAAATTTGTACTATACATACTATGTACGAAAATAGTGGCGCGCAAGAAGGGATGCATCCAAACCTCCTTTCCTTGCGTAAAACAGAGAGAACTTGCCCCCGGAGGCGCCGATGCGCGTTGCAGTTATTGGAAGTGGAATTGCCGGCCTGGCCTCGGCTTGGCTACTGCGTAAGCACCATGAGGTCAGTCTATTTGAGGCTGATACGCGTTTTGGCGGCCACACCCACACCGTTGATATTGAACATGAAGGCCGCAGCTTCCCGGTCGACACAGGTTTTTTGGTTTGCAACGACTGGACCTACCCGCACCTACGCAGTCTCTTTACCGAACTGCATGTAGAACTGGTGCCGAGCCAGATGACCTTTAGCGTACGCTTAACGAACCCCGACTTGGAGTGGAGCGGCACCGACCTGAACGGCCTTTTTGCTCAGCGTCGCAACCTGCTGCGACCCGCTTTTTACGGTATGCTGCGCGACATTGTGCGCTTCAACCGCGATGCCAAGGCGTGGTTGCGGAGCACCGATGCCGATCTCTCCCTGGGCGATTTTCTTGGCCGTGGTGGTTACGGCCAGTGGCTACAGGAGGCCTACCTACTACCCATGGCGGCGGCCATCTGGTCTTGCCCAGTGGCGCAAATGCGCGCCTATCCGGCACGATCTTTTTTGCGCTTTTATGAAAACCATGGGCTCTTGAACATCTTCCACCGCCCCCAGTGGCTTACCGTCAAAGGCGGAGGCCGGGAGTATGTGCATCGCATCCTAGCGCAGTTGGAGGACGTTCGCGCCGGGCAGCGGGTTTTGCGCCTTGAGCCGCGGGGCACGGGTGTTCGCGTACATAGTGCGGTGGGAACGGAAGATTTCGACGCCGTCGTCAGCGCCGTGCACAGCGATCAGCTCCTGCCCTTGCTTGGGGAGCATTGGCCCAGCCATCATGCGGCCCTGGCGGCTATCCGCTACCAACCCAACCGCGCCGTCTTGCATCGCGATGCGAGCTTTTTGCCGCAACGCCGCGCCGCTTGGTCGGCGTGGAATTTTCATCGCGAAGGCGGCATCGGTGCCGGCCAGCCGGTAGCGGTCAGCTATTTGATAAATAAGCTGCAGCCGCTGCCCTTTCGCGATCCCGTCATCGTTACCCTCAACCCGGAGCGCGAGCCGGATCCCGCCCTCGTCTGGCGAGAAATCGCCTACGCCCATCCGGTTTTTGATGGGCCTGCCGTGGCTGCCCAGGCGACGCTGCGATCGCTGCAGGGAGCGCAGGGGCTGTACTTGGCCGGAGCCTGGCTGGGATACGGCTTCCACGAAGATGGCATGCGCAGTGCGGTAGAAGTCGCGCGCGCCTTTGGTGTGCGCATCCCCTGGGCGCACAAGGTGCCCGACTCTTTCCAGGAACCGGTGCTATGGCCGAGCCAAGCTACGTGAAATCTGCCTTACTACCCGTGCGGGTGATGCACCGACGCCTGCAGCCGCGGCGCCGCGCCTTTCAGTATCGCGGCTTCCAGCTTTGCTTTGCCCTCGATCAATTGCCGGATTTGCAGGCCATCTTGCGCCGCACGCCCCTCGGCTTTCGCGTCGCCGACCATGGACAACGGGATGGATCGGCCCTCGAGCCCTGGATTCGCGGTGTTTTCGCCCGAGTGGGAATCGTTCCGGAAAAAATCTATCTGGTCACCTATCCCCGCCTCTGGGGCTACGCCTTCAAGCCCGTGAGCTTTTGGCTCGCCCTCGATGCCGAGGGAGATCTGCGCGGGGTACTTGCGGAGGTGAACAACACCTTTGGCGAACACCACAGCTACCTGCTGCGGCACAGTGACGGGCGCAAAATCCTCCCCACAGAGTGGCTGCAGAGCGAAAAGGCCTTTTATGTCTCGCCTTTCTTTAGCGTCGATGGAAGCTATCGTTTTCGCTTCCGCTTTGACCGCGAGCGGGTGCAGATCGATATCCACCACTTCGATGCTGCCGGCAAAGCACGCCTGATCACCCAGCTCGCTGGTCGTCGTCAGGACCTGAACTGGGCGAGCGCCTGGCGCGAGGTGCTCGGCAACCCCCTGATGAGCCTGATGGTAACCGTCGGCATCCACTGGGAAGCCCTGAAAATCTGGCGCGCCGGCATCGGCTTACAACGTAAACCCTCCCCCCCTTCCGAGGAGATCAGTCTATGAGTACCTCTCGCAGCGCTTCCTTGCCTCTGAGTAGCCATCGCTTGCCGCGAACGGCATCCATGCTCCACCGCCTGCTCAGCCAGCATCTGCGGGTGGGCAGCCTGGAATTACGCACCCCTGGTGGGGAGCTCTGGCATTTTGATGGCGTTGAGGATGGACCCCGAGCCCATTGGCAAATTCACGACTGGCGCGTCATGCGACACATTTTGCAAGACGGCGACATTGGCTTGGGGCGCGCCTATTTCGAGGGACTTTGGGATAGTCCCGACCCGGCGCAGCTGATTGCCTTGGCCTTACACAATCGTCATGCCGTCGAGGCCTGGATTCAGGGGAGTTGGTGGCGGCGACGCCTCTTCTGGCTCCTCGACCAGTTCCGCCCTAACACCCGTCGCGGCAGCCGTCGCAATATTGCCGAGCACTACGACCTTGGCAATGATTTCTATCGCCTCTGGCTCGATCCAAGCATGAGTTACTCGAGCGCATACTTTGACGATGCCCACAACGACTTACCCCAGGCCCAGGAGCGCAAATACGCCCTCGCCCTGGAGAGCCTCGCCCTCCCCGCGGGGGGGCAGATTCTGGAAATTGGCTGCGGCTGGGGTGGTTTTGCCGAGTATGCAGCGCGCCAAGGCTATCGCGTACACGGCATTACCCTTTCCCAAGAGCAGTTGCGCTATGCCCAAGAGCGTATTCGCAATGCCGGCCTCAGCGATCGCGTCGAGCTGGAATACTGCGACTATCGCGACGTCAAGGGCCTCTATGACGGTATCGTCTCCATCGAGATGTTTGAGGCGGTGGGACGGGAATGGTGGTCTACCTACTTCCGGCGCCTCAATAGTCTGCTGCGTGCCGGTGGCCGGGTGCTGCTGCAGACCATCCACATTGCGGATGCGCAATATGCGCAGTACTGCAGCGGCTCCGACTTCATTCGCCGCTATGTCTTCCCCGGCGGCTTTCTGCCCTCACCCACGGCATTGGAGGCGGAATGCAGAGCCGCACGGCTGCAGATTTTGGATCAACGGCAATTTGGCCAAGACTACGCTCGTACCCTACGCGCCTGGCGGGTAAAATTTGATGCCGAGGCCGAGGCCCTGACCCGCTTGGGCTATGATCAGACCTTTCAACGCCTGTGGCGTTTCTACCTAGCCTATTGCGAGGGCGGATTCCAGGTGGGGAGCATCGGTGTTGGCCAGTGGACTTTGGCCCATGGCTAAGCGTTTTCTGCTCTCTCTTGCCCTCCTGACCTTTGCACTAGCCCCGAAGGCCTGGGCAGCAACCGTAGACGTCCCGCTGCCCAGCAGCGTCTATGCAGTCGTGCCAGGCCTGCACCTGCTGGGAGCGGGAAAGCTCTACTGGTTCTTGTTTCATGTCTATAACGCGGCCTTGTACGTAGACGGCGACGGCTATGTGCCGCAGTCACAGCCCTTTGCCCTAGCGATTGAGTACAAGCGGGACTTTTCGAGCAAGGAACTGGCCAAGACCTCTTTGCAAGAGATGGATCGTCTGAGCCATCCCGACCCGGCCTTGCGCCAGCGCTTTGCCGCAGAGCTCGCGCGCGCCTTCCCTAATGTACGGCCCGGCGACGAGATTGTGGGTCTTTGCGTGCCGCAGCACTACACCGCCTTTTACTTTAACGGCAAGCTCTACAGTAAGATCGACAATCCGCAGTTTTGTCCGGCATTCTTCGGTATTTGGCTCGATCCGCAGACCAGGGTACCGGAACTGCGCCGGAAATTGCTGCACCTTGCCCATGGTGACTGAGGCGCGACCTGCAGCAAGCATCCTGCTGCGCTACGCGCCCTTGGGCCTACCCCTCGCCTTTGCTGCTCTGCCCGTCTACCTGCTCTTGCCTCATCTGTACGCCACCCGCTATGGGCTCTCTTTGGCAAGCATTGGCATCCTATTGCTATTGGCCCGGCTCGGCGATGCGATCATCGATCCACTCATTGGACGCGCCAGCGACTTCTGGGCGGCCCAACAAGGCAGTCGGCTGCGGTTGATCTGGGGTGGGCTCCCCCTGCTCCTTCTGAGTTTTTATTTTCTTTTCAATCCGCTGCCCAAAATCAGCGTGTGGTGGAGCCTGATCCCCGCCCTCTTTGCCTTCTACCTCGCCTACAGCCTGAGCAGTCTCAACTACCAAGCCCTAGGGGCGGAACTATCTACGGATTATCAGGGCCGCACTTGGCTGACGACGGCGCGCGAGGTCGGCGCCCTGCTTGGCGTGCTTCTCGCCGCCGCTCTCCCCGAGCTTTTGCAGCAGCGCTTGGGCAGTGCTGCCTGGCCGGTGTTTGCAGGAATTTTTGCGCTGCTGCTTTTGCTCGCCGCCCTGCCTCTGCGCGGGCAGCGGCTGCGCCGCCCGGTGGCGACCGTGGCACAAGGGCCTTGGTGGCGCTTTTACGAGCCGCTGCAGCGCCCGCACACAGCACGCCTGCTTGGGGTTTATACCTTGTCCCAGAGCGCCAATACCGTCGCGGCCACCCTTTTTTTCTTTTTTGTCGACCAGATTCTGCGCGCGCCAAGCTGGGCGCCCGCGTTTTTGCTTCTGTACTTTCTTGCCGGGGCCGCTGGCATGCCCCTTTGGCTCTGGCTTTCCCATCGGCGCGGCAAGGCCCAGGCTTGGCGCTGGGCAATGCTCCTCGCCACTGCCGCTTTTCTGGGGGCGGGTTTTCTCGGTCCCGGCGCCCTCTGGGGCTATGGCCTCGTTTGCCTGGTGAGCGGCCTCGCCCTCGGCGCTGATCAAGCCCTACCGCCCAGCATTTTGGCCGACCACACCGATACCGATGCCAACGCCCGCGCCGGCTCCTACTTTGGTCTCTACAACTGGGTAGGAAAGGCAGCAACCGCTCTCGGCGCTGGTCTCATTCTGCCCCTGCTGCAACTGCTCGGCTACAGCGCCAGCGGCAAAAATCTCTGGGCCCTGCTCCTCGGCTACGCCCTGGTGCCGGCCCTGCTCAAAGTCTGGTCCATCTACCTTCTGCAACCCCAGCGGGTTGAATTTGTTCCCACCACCGTTTCCCTAGGAGCCTCACGATGAAACGCCTTTTTTTGCTTGCTCCCCTGACTGCAGTCCTGGCCCTGGCTGGCTGCGCTACCGTACCGCAAGACTACGCCCACACCACACCACATTTTTCCTTACGCGAGTTCTTCAATGGCCCGCTGCTGGCAACGGGTATGTTCCAGAATCGCTCGGGTAAAGTCGTGAACCGCTTTACCGTGCGGATGCTGGGGCATTGGCAGGGCAACCAGGGTACCCTGGAGGAGTACTTCACCTATATTGCCAATGACGGCAAGGTTACCCATGCCGAGCGGGTTTGGCACTTGGTGGACGATGGCAATCATCACTTTTCTGGTTATGCCGAAGGCTCTGCCGGCGATGTGAAAAAGGCTGCCGGCGATGCTTATGGCTTTGCCCTGCATTGGAGCTACGACGTCAAGCAGCCGGTAGGCAAGAGTTTTTACAATCTGCATGCCGACGATTGGATGTACATGATTGAACCCAATGTCGTCATCGACCACACCGACGTTACCTGGTACGGACTGCATGCCGGTGATATTACTCTGGAAATGCACAAACTGCCGGACACCGCCGCCAACCGCGCGGCCATGGCCATGCCCAAGTAGAAAGGGACGGGATGCGACGCTAAAGAGCGCCGCACCCCATCCTGACTCAGGTCAGCAAGGGCCGTACCGCGCCAAAACCGCCGTCGACGGCGAGGATCTGTCCGGTAATCTGCTCGGCGGTTAGCAGGAACAAGAGCGCTTCCGCCACCGCAGCCGGATCGATGAGCTGACCCAAGGGATACTGCTTGCGTGCCAAGGTGCGGGCATTGTCGTTGCGCAGAATATGGCTCGCGGCAGGGCTATCCATGAGGCCGGAGCGCACCGCATTGACACGAATCGCGTCGCGGGCGTGGGTTGCCGCCGCCGCCAAGACGAGGGATTCGAGGCCCCCTTTGGCGGCCGCCACCGCCTCGTGAAAAGACACGCCGATGTCGGCGACGACCGACGAAACAAAAACCGCAGCGCCTCCCTCTCCCGCGCGCTTGCGCGCGGCTACGAAGGCGCGCAAAGAGAAAAAAGCCGAATCGAGATTGGCCGCCAGAACTTGGCGGTACGTCTCTTCGGAAGTTTGCGCGAGACCGGCGAGCAAGAAGGAGCCGGCCAGATGGGCCAAATAGTCTGGGACCAGTTCGCGCTGGCGCAACGCCGCAAATACCGCATCGGCTCCGGCCTGATGCGAGACATCTTCTTGCAGCCATATATCGGTTTCGGGCCAGTTTTCGGGCGGTGCCTGACGCGAAACCGCCACCACTCGCCATCCGCGCTCCCGCACTTGGCGCAGAAGCGCCTGGGCGAGGGCACCCGAGGCCCCGGTCATCACGATCAGCTTCGACATTTTTTCCTCCTTTCAGGCGCGCCGGGCTTGCGCCAAGGCGTGTTGCCAGTCAGCGTATAAGTCTCCCCGCCGCAATTTACCGGTGGGACCTTGCCAGGGGCGCCACTCTTCGGGCGCCAGACCATAGAGGGGATAGCGCTCGCGCCATTGGCGGTGCAGTGCGGCCCAATCTTCGGGTTGGACCGCCGCAAAGGCGGCCAGCCGCCGTTGTCCAGGGGCGCCAATGATCACCTGCTGCAAGCCTGGGTACTGCGCCTGCAGGCGCAATTCTTCTTCTTCCGGTTGCACGCCGCGGCCATCCGCCAACTTAAAGCGGGCATCGCGGCGCCCACACCAGCGCCAGTTGCCATCGGGTAAGGGGCTCAGGCGATCGCCACTGTCGATCCACCCCTCGGCGTCGCCAACCGGAAGCCAGTTTTTGCCATCCCAACGCCCAAGGGCTTGGCCCGGAGAACGATAGTGCAAGGTCTCGGCAACGTTGATTTCCACCTCGGGGAGTGCCTTGCCCACCAGCGCCGCGGAAAAACTACCCACTGGCCCCAGCATTACCCCGGGTCCCGCTTCGGTCTGCCCATAGCCCACCCGCAGGCGACTACCTTGCAAGCGCTCAGCCAGGCTCGCGTCTACGGCGGCGCCGCCAACATTACCGCCGGCAAGATCGGCAATCTGCGTATCGCTCAAGAGCGACAACACCCGCGGTACCGCACAAAGGTGGGTAAAGTGTTCGTGCCGCAGCCCTTGCAGGGGGGCAACCCGCAGCTCGGCACCGGCCGTCAGGGCCGGAAGCAACTCCAGCACCCCGGCAAAAACATGGGACCACGGCAGGACATTACGCAGCAGGCTGTCGCGCCCGAGTGCAAGAGCGGGGGCATGCTGCCGCAGCTGCCAGAGCAAAGCGGCATGGGACAGCCCAAAGGCCGATCCCGGCCCCATACTTGCCGAGGTCCAGAGGATCAGCGCCAGATCCTCGGGGTCATCGATACCGATGGCGTTCTCGGGCCAGTACTCTCGCACTTGCCCGCCCTCGGCGCTGACGATGAGTTGCGGTCGGAGCATCTGCAGGCGTCGCTGCGCCTCCGCGGCATCGAGCTCCGGCAGAGGACAAAAGATCCAGTCGCCCTGCAGGGCAGCAAGCCAGTGGGCAACAAAGGCGGGGCTGTTGGGTAAGCGCACGGCGATGCGCGCGCGGGGCGGCAATTGCCGACGCCAGCGTTGCCGCAACCGCAGCGCCCAGCTGAGCAGCGCCGGGCCCGGCCAAGCGCGACTCACCCCGGCGGGGCGCCAGTCCAGGCAAAAGCCGCTCTCGAGCCCATCGCGCAAAGCCTGCAGCAACGCAGCGCGTGGCGTCATGGCGCCATCTCGTCCATCTGCATCAACAGATTGCGCAGACATTGTTGTGCCTGCTGCCGCAGTGCCAACGGGAGTGTATTCTCGAGCCGCGCAATGCGGCTATCGATCTCCTGCAACTGCCGCGTCTGCTGCACGCTCAGGAATTGCTCGCCGTCGCCCTGGTGGGCATTGTTGAGCAACTGCCACAGACTCTGCAAACAGAGATAGAGCAGCAAATCTTGCTCTTCGCGCAGATGCGGGGTCTGGAAGCGCTGCTGCGCAAGGGCATCGAAGGTTTCCAGCAACCAGTCGTTGCTGAGCCAGTCCGGCGCGCTACTCATCCCAAGTCCTCGAAAAGCGGCACCACGCGGTCCAGAAAAAAGAAGACCAAGGGCGACTGGGCAGCGTCGTGCAGCATGTGGATATGGGCTGATACCGGGCGAATTCGGTAAGTGAAGGTGTAGAAGAAGTGCTCATCGAGAAAACCCTCGGCACGGGCGCGTAAATAGCGGCCCCGAAAAAGACGACTGGCGGTGCAAGGTGCTACTTCGGTAAAAAAATCGTGTCCCAGCACTTCTTCGCGAGGCAGCCCGCTCAGCCGCTCCTCGGCACTATTGAAGAGGACGACTTTGGCCTCGTTGTTGAGGGCGATGACCCCAAAATTCCAGAGCTCTATCTGCTGGCGGTCGATTCGTGCCAATTGGTCTCGCCATTGGACTGGGAAAAACTCCTTCACCGCCCCTCCCCTTGCTTCGCCGTCCGGACTTTGTACTATACGCGCCAATCATGGCAAGATGATCCTAGTATATGCCGATCCCAGTTTCAATACCGTCCTATACAAAACGAGAACAGCAAGCGCCCATGCAAGCGGAAGAGCATCAGTACCCCATCAGCGTCGTTGAGCAGGAGACCGGAATCTCCAAGGAACTCCTACGCATGTGGGAGCGCCGCTACGAATTCCCTGTCCCAGCGCGCGATGCCAGCGGCAACCGCTTGTATAGTCGCGAGCAAATCGAGCGACTACAAAACATCAACAAGCTGCTGGCTGCCGGCTACCGCCCCGGCTTTGTGGTGGGCGCCAGTGAGGATAAGCTGCAGCGTTTACTGCAGGAGATCCCAAGTAGCAACGAGGGCCCTGCCAGTAACGTCGCTAGCGACGAGGTAGACAGCCTGTGGCAATGCCTGCAGGATCTAGACTTTCACCGCAGCAGCCAGTTGCTGCGCCAGTATCTCGCCAATCTCGGGGTGCAAGCCTTTATTCTGCGCATTGCTGCCCCGCTGCAGCAGCAGCTTGCGCAAGCCGAACTCAGCGAATCCCTGGCGGATTTCGTGCAGGCCGTTGCCCACGAGCAACTTCTCGAGTCTCTGGCCTGGGCGCGGGCAATGCTCCCGCCCGCGGCCGCTGGTAGCCTGCAGATCTTGCTCGCCAACCTGCCCGGCGAAGGCCGCGAACTCGAGCTGCAAATGACCCGCACCCTTCTACTTGGCAGCGGGGCCGAGGTTCTCTACTTGGGGAGCGAGCCAGCTCCCGCCGCGGTCTTGGCCTGCCTGCAGCAGTGTACGGTGCCCGTGCTGCAGCTGGCGGTTTCTGCTGCCTCCATCAATGCCAAAAATCAGCAAGTTCTGCAAAAACTACGCGCCGGCATGCCAGCCACCACCAGCCTGTGGCTGAGTGGTAGCGGCGCCGAAGAACTCGATCCCGACGCCGAGGGTATGCCGCGTTTTCGCCGCCTGCGCGACCTGTTGGAAGCGGTGCAAAGCTGGCAAAAACCCTTACGAGATTCCTGACCGATATTTGTCTAGTACAGATGCTTGACAACCTCCTCCGCGGCGACTATCTTCACCATACGGAGACAGCAGAGGAGCAGTGTCATGGCAGCGCAAGATACAGTTCTCGTAGTAGGTGCAGGCCCGGCCGGACTTTCGGCCGCCGCAACCATCGCTGGAATGGGCAAGAAGGCGGTAATCGTCGAGAAGGAAGATGTTCTCGGTGGTGCGCCGATCATTTCCGGGTACTCTAAACTCGTTCCTTCGGGTGAGTGGGCCAAGGATGCCATTGGCCGCATGGTCAGCCGCGTGGAGGGTAACGGTAACGTCAGCATCCACAAGTCCACCAAGGTTACCCAACTCGAGGGTGAAGCCGGCAACTTCACTGCGCATCTCAGCAACGGTAACAAGGTAGAAGCCGGCAGCATCGTGCTCGCGACGGGTTTCACCCACTTTGATTCCATCAACAAGCCGGAGTGGGGCTTTGGCACCTACGAAGACGTGTTGACCACTACCCAGATGGAGCAGATGGTCGGTACCGGGCAAATTCGCTGCCCTTCCGATGGTCGGGTGCCGGAGCGCGTTGCCATTTTGCTTTGCGTGGGCTCACGTGATCGGCAGATCGGGCGCGAGTGGTGTTCCAAGATTTGTTGCACGGTGTCGGCAAACCTTGCCATGGAGATCAAGGAAATCTCGCCCAGCACCGACGTGTTCATCTATTACATGGACATCCGTACCTTCGGCCTCTACGAAGACAAGTTCTATTGGAAGAGCCAAGAAGAGTACAAGACCAAGTTCGTAAAGGCGCGTATTGCCGAGGTGACCAAGTCGCCGGATGGGCGTCTGCTGGTAAAGGGTGAAGACACCTTGGTCAAGCGCCCGATCGTGATCCCCATGGATATGGTGGTACACGCCATTGGCATGGACCCGAATGCTCTCAACCCCGAAATCGCCAAGACCTTTGGTATCGGTCTCGAGAAGCATGGCTTTATCGATCGCGCCGAGCAGTACACCAACAGCCAAGGCACGACGCGCAAGGGTATTTATGTATGCGGTGCGGCAACGGGACCGGAAACCATCGATGATTCCATTGCCCAAGGCCAATCGGCTGGATCGCGGGCGGTTGCGGATCTGTACCAACTGATGCGCCAGAGCGCATAAGGAGGGGGTCATGCGAGGTGTACTCACGGAACGAACAATCCAAGGTGGCGTATTTTTGGTCTTGGCCGGCTTGTTTGCCAGCGCTGGATCGCAAAGTGCTCCCTTCTGGGATCTTAGTGCAGGAATTTTTGCCACGCTCGGTGTCGGCTATGGCCTTGCCGGCGTCCTCGAGGCGACAACGCAGCAGGGGGAACTCATCCCCATACGCATAAAATCGCGTAGAGATTGATTTCTGGTGGCCTATTGGGGAGCGTTCGCGCTCCCTTTTTTGTGCGCTGTCGCCCATCTTACGCTACTCTCAGACTAGGCCATAAGGACATTGCCATCATGCCAATACAAACTACCGCCGCTTATCGCGGCAGCCAACCGAGCTTTTTGCTCGATGCCTTCTTTCGCGGACCGCTTGTCGCCAGTGGTATTTTCTGCGATCGCAAGCGCCGGGTGCGTAATCGCTTTTTCATGCACATGCGCGGCGACTGGGAGGGCAAACGCGGCACCCTCGAAGAGCGCTTTACCTTTGTGGATGACCAAGGGCAAAGCAGCCATGCGGAGCGCATCTGGAAACTCGAGCAAATCGACGCGACGAATTTTCGCGGTACCGCCCAGGGTTCCGCGGGCGACATTGTGGGCATTGCCGAGGGTGCCGCCGAGGGTTATGCCATGCATTGGCGGTACACCGTACGCCAGCCGGTGGGCGACAAGGCCTATAACCTGCGCACCGATGATCGCATGTATCTGCTCGGGCCCAATCATGTGATCAACCATAGCCGTATGCACTTTTTGGGCTTTTTCGTGGGCGAGGCAATCATCGAGATCCATCGCCTGCCCGCAGATGAGATCGAGGCAGTTGCCGGCTACCCAAACCCGGAGACCTACCGATGACTGACAGCTATTGGCAGAACCGCCGCTGCTGGCTGATTGGCGCCAGTACCGGCATTGGCGCCGCTACCGCCCAGGCGCTGCACGCAGCTGGCGCCAAGGTCGCTCTCACGGCGCGCAAGCGAGAACAGCTCGAGCAAGTTCTCCCGGCCGGCGCCGGGCAATTGATTCTCCCGGCCGACGTGCAGGATGCGTCGACCTTACAGGCGGCACACGCAGAAATCCTGCGCCAGTGGCAGGGCATCGATGTACTGTTGTACTTGGCCGGCGCCTACACCCCAGCCCGGGCCTGGGAATTGGATCTACAGCGCGCCGAGGAGATCCTCGACGTCAACTACCGTGGCGCCCTGCGCAGCTTGGCGGTGGCGCTCCCGGGCTGGCAGGAGCGGGGCGGCGGGCAGATCGTCCTCGTCTCCAGCATCGCCGCCTTACGCGGCTTGCCGCAGTCCCTCTACTACGGTCCGAGCAAGGCCGCCCTCACCCATCTGGCCGAAGTGCTACGTCTGGATCTGGAGCCCCGCGGCTTTCGGGTGCAGGTGGTGCATCCCGGCTTTGTCGCCACCCCCCTCACCGCGCAGAATAGCTTTGCCATGCCGCATCTCATGACTCCCGAGGCCGCCGCCCAAGCCCTGTTGCAAGGCATGCGCAGCAAACGCTTCGCGATCCAATTCCCGCGTGCCTTTACTTGGCGTTTTTCCATCCTGCGCTGTTTACCCTACAACTGGTACTTCCCCCTTTTGCGCCGCGCTACGGGGTTGTGACAGATATGGTCATGCCCGTTCCTGAAAACAGTTGCTACGCAGCTTCTCTATGGCACGTGAGTAGCGCATCTTCGTCGCCGATAGTCCACTGTCCAAAATGGCAGCGATTTCACGAAACTCCAAATCCATCAGAAGTCGAAGCAATACTATACTGCGGTCCTCAGGGTCGAGCGTTTTGAGCAGGCGCTCGGCATCGAGTCTGGACTCGATGGCGGCAATCCTGTCGATGGGGTGCATGGTGTTCTCAACGAGGGACTCTGCATTTTCGGTCTTTGGGCGCGCCGCAGTGCGCCGCTGATGATCGATGCAGAGGTGCGTGGCGAGTCGCCAGAGCCAGGTGGAAAAGCTCGACTCCCCGCGAAACCTTGGCAGCTCTACATAGACGCGAAGCAAGATTTCCTGCGTCAAATCCTCGGCTTCTGCCGAGTCGGCGGTGAAGCGCTGAGCGAGGGATCGAATTTTTCTGCCGTGGCGGCGCACGAGATTCGTATAGGCCTCGGTGCGGTATGGCAGCTCGCTTTGGGCCTGCGCAACGAGCATTGCGTCGTCGAGCAATGTCACGGTCCCTCGCCCGAAAATTAGCGGGAAATGATCAATTCTTCCTGCACCAGACGGGAGTTTGCCACGCTCAGTTGGCGTCCATCCTCCAAAACCAAGAGGGTCTTCACGCTACCCACCTCTTGCACCGTAGCTTTCTTGCCGTTCCACTCGATGCGGTCACCGGTCTTGAGTAGGTCGCGTAAATACACGCCGCCAACGATCTCTCCAGAAAGTGTGCGTGTACCCAAACCAAGAGAAAGGGCAAGGGCGATGCCAATGGCGGCCAGCGCCACACTGACCACTTCCTGCATGAGCACGATGTGGATCTCCAACTGCTCCACCGCGAGCAAGACGACCAGTGCGGCCAAGACCCCAAAACTCAAACGCGAGAGGGTGGATGCATACTCCAATCCGGAGTTTTCCGCCATGCGCCCCACCAGCGTCGAAATCCATTTGGCTGCCATCAGCCCGAGAACTAATACCAACATCGCGGCGATAAAGCGCGGCAGGAAGAGCATGACCGCCGATACGGTTTGTCCAGCTCCGGTCAGGCCCAAGCTGTCGAGTGCAGAAATGATGAATGCGAGAAAAATGAAGACAAATACGAAAATGCCCAGCACCCGAGACAAGGACAATTTCATTCCCCAGTCACGACTGAGGGCGGAGATACCAGACCGTTCCATGAGACCATCGACGCCAAATCTGACAAGGACCCTACGCGTGATTGCTCCGGCAATTCGGGCGAAGGCGTACCCAAAGAGAAGTAAAACCAGCGCCCCGAAGAGGTTTGGCAGGAGTACTGCGAGGCGTTGGTAGAGGGCGACCAGAGGATTCGTCATCCAAGTAAGGGTGTTGTGCAAGGTTTCCATTTTGCCTCCCATGGAGTAATCAGTTTGATGAATGTGAAAGACGGTGTATGCGCACTGCGATCGGCGCCAACAAACGCGCAAGTGCCAGCCAAATGCGGGCGAGCACGAAAGAAGCCATATCGCGTAACGCCAAACGACGACGGGCAGCGCGCAACACTACTGGCAGATTGGGTTCTGGACTGGCTGTCTTTTGCAAAGCCAGAGCCAGGGCAGATTCAAAGGAATCACGATCCATGATGTTTTCCTCCCATTCACGCAGAATGTAGTGACATAGACGGATGCCCCACTGAAAAAGTCACAAGGCAAAACCAATGAGCGCCATCGATTACGACGGTCCGGTGCGGACAGCGGACGAAACGCCGAAATCCCTTCAGTTTTGCCCCTCGGCGTTGGCGGGGTATCCTTGCCCCTTCTTGCGGCGCGGAGGTGATGATGAGCGTACTACTGATTCTAGCGGCTCTGGTCATCCTGGCGGCCGCCAGCCAGTGGCTGGCCTGGCGGCTCAAGTTACCGGCAATTCTCTTACTGCTCTTGATCGGCATTCTCATTGGCCCGGTATTTGGGCTCTTGCAGCCCGACCGGCTCTTCGGCCCTCTGCTCTTTCCTGGGATCTCTCTGGCGGTGGCGGTGATCCTCTTCGAGGGTTCCTTGAGCTTAAAATTCAGCGAACTCGGGAAACTCGGGCACGTGGTGCGGCGCATGGTGAGCATTGGCACCTTGAGCAGCTGGCTCATTTTTGCGGTGGCTACCCACTGGATTACCGGCTTTATCTGGCCGGTGGCGATTCTCTTTGGTGCGGTAATCGTGGTCTCTGGCCCTACGGTCATCGCGCCTATCCTCCGCGCCGCGCGCCCCAACGCCCGCGTGCGCAATGTGCTGCTTTGGGAGAGCATCCTCATCGACCCCATCGGCGCCTTGCTCGCGGTACTCGTCTTCTCCGGCGTCATTGCCAACCATGGCAACGACGGTCTGTGGACTGCCGTGGAGCTCTTCTTTAGCACCGTGGCAATCGGCCTGGGCCTCGGCTGCGGCGCTGGTTTTGGGCTGGGCTGGCTACTCCGCAAGCGTGCCATTCCCGATTATCTGCATGGTATCGTCGCCTTGGGCACGGTGTTCATGGTCTTTGCCGCAGCAAATTCGCTGGTAGCGGAGTCGGGATTGCTGGCGGTGACCATTATGGGTATTTGGCTTGCCAATATGCGCGAGGTGCCCACGGAGCACATCCTCAATTTCAAGGAAAGTCTTTCCATCCTTCTGATTTCCCTATTATTCCTCTTGCTGGCGGCACGCTTGCAGCTGAGCGCCCTGGTCGACGTGTTACCCTGGGGGCTGGCCCTCTATCTGGTGATCCAGTTGCTGGCCCAGCCGCTCAAGCTACTCCTTGCCTACGATCGGCACGAGGCCCTGAATTGGCGCGAACGAGCGCTGAGTGCGTGGATCGCCCCGCGTGGTATCGTTGCCGCCGCCGGCGCTCCGGTATATGCCGATAAACTGGCATCGCTGGGCTATCCAGACGTCCAGTTCTTTGTACCGCTGACCTTTGCCGTCATCATCATTACCGTGCTTAGCGCGAGCTTTACCACCCGCCCGCTGGCGCGGCTGCTGCGGGTGGCGGAGACCGCACCACGGGGAATCTTGGTCATCGGCGCCAACCCTTTTGCCATTGGCGTTGCCGAGCAACTGCAACAGTGGGATTTTCAGCCCCTTTTGGTAGACGACGATTTTCAGCAGATTCGCGCGGCGCGCATGCGAGGTTTGGCAACCTTCTTTGGCTCGCCGGTGTCGGAAGCGGCAGATCGGGAGATCGATCTGGTCGGGTTTGGCTATCTACTGGCCTTATCCACCGATGATGGCCGCAACCTGATTACCAGCCTGCGCTATGACCCGGAATTTGGCCACAACGCCGTTTTTAGCCTGGCCGACGGCAGCCACCACGAAAAAAGCGCACGCCGACGTATGGCGCGGCGCCACCGAAGGCGCCTGCTCTTTGCCCCGCAGGCAACCGCAGAGCACCTTTTGGAACGCCTAGAGGCGGGCTGGTCGCTAAAAATTACCAAGCTCAGCGAGCAATTTGGCTGGGAGCAGTATCGCCAACAATTTGCCGAGCTTGGCTTTTTGCCCCTCTTTTTGCTGCGCGGGGAGCGACTGTTGCCCTTTGTTGCCAGCCTACCCGAGGACGGCATTGTACCCACTGCGGGCGATCAGATCATGGCTCTGATCGGACCGGGCAAGGCAGCGCTGCCCTGAGCCGCGACTTAGCCGCCAATCGTCTGCCCGAGGCCTCGCTCAGCTCACATACTGCTTCTGCAGCCAGGCGGCATATTGCTCCCCAAGCAGGGGCTGCCACCAATCGCTGCGTTGCAGGTACCAGTCGATGGTCTTACGGATGCCTTCTTCAAAACGATGCTGCGGCTGATAGCCCAATTCGGTGCCAATTTTGTGGGCGTCGATGGCATAGCGGCGGTCGTGGCCCGGTCGGTCCTTGACGTAGCTGATCAGGCTCTCGGCTGGCTGGCCGTGGCAGGCGGGCATTTGCGGATAGCGCTGGCGCAGTTCCGCATCCTCGGCAAAGGCCTGGTCGAGCAGGCGGCAGATCAGGCGGACGATATCCAGGTTGGCCCACTCGTTGTGGCCGCCAATGTTGTAGCTCTCTCCTTCCCGCCCCTTTTCGAGGATGAGGGCGATGCCCTGACAGTGGTCTTCCACAAACAACCAATCGCGGATCTGTTGCCCGTCGCCGTAGATAGGCAAGGGCCGCCCGTGCAGGATGTTGAGGATGACCAAGGGGATGAGCTTTTCCGGGAAATGATAGGGGCCGTAGTTGTTGGAGCAGTTGCTGGTGCTGGTACACAAGCCGTAAGTGTGCTGATAGGCCCGCACCAAGTGGTCGGAGGCCGCCTTGCTCGCCGCATAGGGGGAGTTGGGGGCGTAGGGGGTATCTTCGCGAAAGGCGGGATCCGTGGGCCCGAGGGTGCCGTAGACCTCATCGGTGGAAATGTGATGAAAGCGGTGGGGAATCCGGCCCCCTGGTCCGTCGAGCCACTGCTTGCGCGCGGCCTGCAAGAGGGTGTGGGTGCCGAGGATGTTGGTGCGCAAGAAGGCATCGGGATCGTGAATGGAGCGATCGACATGGCTCTCGGCGGCAAAGTGGACGATGGTATTGAGCCGATGCTCGGCAAGCAGCCTCTCGACCAGGGCGTAATCGTTGATGTCGCCGGCAACGAAGAGAAAACCTGCCTGCCCCTCGAGAGGCGCAAGGCTTGCACGATTGCCAGCATAGGTGAGGGCATCGAGAACGACGAGGGTGCTCTGCGGATAGCGCTGCTTCCAGTAATGACAGAAATTGGCACCAATGAAACCTGCTCCTCCGGTTACCAGCAGGCGCATATCGGCAATGGACAAGGGCTCAGTCATGATTTTTTCCTTTTGCATATTCGCGCAACATTTGCCGCAGCGGCACCCGCCAATGCGGGGCGCTGCCGAGGGCTGCGTAGCTGCCGCTCTTGTCGAGGACAGCGCAGGCGGGGCGGCGCGCCGGGGTCGGATAGGCGCTGGCCGGGATCATCTGGATGGGGATTGCCCGCTGCAGTAGACCGAGTTGCAGGGCCTCCTCCTGAATGGCAACGGCAAAATCGTACCAGGAAGCCACCCCGGCATCGGTCCAGTGCCGGGTACCGACAAAATCCGGCGCTTGCACTGCTTTCCACAGGGCTGCGGCGAGCCCCCCGGCCCAGGTGGGGGTACCGATCTGATCACCAACTACCGATAAGCTCTCGCGCTCTGCCATCAGGCGCAGCATGGTTTTGACGAAGTTGTTGCCAAACTGGCTGTAGACCCAGGCGGTGCGCAGGATGAGCGCCTGCTCGCCAAGTTGGGCACGAATTTTCGCTTCTCCCGCCGCCTTGCTCGCCCCGTAGACGCCCAGGGGTGCGATGGGATCTTCGGGACGATAGGGTCGCCCCTGCTCGCCATCGAAGACAAAATCCGTCGACACATGCAGCAATCGCGCGCCCTTGGCTGCTGCCCATTCGGCAAGGATGCCCGGTGCCTCGGCATTGACGGCGTAGGCCAGCTCTGGTTCCGCTTCGGCACGATCGACAGCGGTGTAAGCGGCGGCATTGAGCAGGATCTGCGGTTGCAGACGGTCGAGTAGGGCGCGAATCTGCTCTGGCTGGGAGAGATCCACCTGCCGCCGGTCGATGGCCTGCAGCTCGATACCAGCGGGAACCCGACGCTGCAGCTCTTGCCCAAGCTGGCCGCCAGCGCCAAAAAGACAAACGGTACTGGTCATCGGCATCCTCAAGGAAACAGGTCGCAAGCCGAAAGGGGCAAACCAGCGGCATCTTTGCTGGCCAGCAAGGGCGAGGCGCCGGCGGGAATCGGCCAATCGATGCCCAGTGCAGGATCATTCCAGAGCAGGCAACGCTCCGCCGAGGGCAGGTAATAATCGGTAGTCTTGTAGAGGAATTGGGCGTTGGTGCTCAGCACATAAAACCCGTGGGCAAAGCCCGGTGGCACCCAGAGCATCTGGTGGTTACTGGCGGAGAGCGTAGCCCCCACCCAGCGCCCAAAGGTTGGCGAACTGCGGCGCAAATCTACCGCTACATCAAAGACCTCGCCCTCCACCACCCGCACCAGCTTGCCCTGGGGCTGCTGCAGCTGGTAGTGCAAACCGCGCAGCACCCCCTGCTGCGAACGGCTGTGGTTGTCTTGCACAAAATCGAGGTCCAAGCCCAGGTCTGCAAAAGTCCGGCGATTCCAGCTTTCCAGAAAAAAGCCGCGCTCATCGCCAAACACTCGCGGGCGCAGCAGGCAAACCTCGGGAATCGCTAGGCGTTCCAGTTCCATCACATCCCCTCCTGTTCTAGACAGCGCAGCAGGTATTCCCCATAGCCGCTCTTGCGCAACGGCTCGGCTAGGCGCGCCAGCTGCGCTGCATCGATGTAGCCCATGCGCCAGGCGATTTCCTCCGGACAGGAAACCTTGAGCCCCTGGCGCTGCTCGAGGGTACGAATGAATTCCCCGGCATTGAGCAGATCGTTGTGGGTACCAGTATCGAGCCAGGCCGTACCACGGTTGAGGATTTCTACCCGCAACTGCCCAGCTGCCAAATAACGTGCATTGAGATCGGTGATCTCCAGCTCGCCCCGCGCCGAGGGCCGAATCTCGCGCGCCAGCCGACTGGCCTGGGCGTCGTAAAAGTAGAGACCAGTGACGGCATACTGCGAGCGCGGATGGGCCGGTTTCTCCTCGATGGAAATCGCCTTCCCCGCGGCGTCGAACTCCACCACTCCATAGGCGCGGGGGTTTGCCACATGATAAGCGAAGATGGTAGCCCCAGCCTCTTGCTGGTTGACCCGCTGCAGGCCTTTACTGAGGTCGTGGCCGTAAAAGAGATTGTCGCCCAGAATCAACGCAGAGGGCGCCCCCGCCAAAAAATCTTCGGCAATGATCAGGGCCTGGGCCAGGCCGTCGGGCCGCGGCTGCTCGGCGTACTGCAGCTGCAATCCCCAGTCCGAGCCATCCCCCAAAAGGCGCTGAAAATGGGGGAGGTCGTTGGGCGTGGAGATGAGCAGAAATTCCCGAATCCCTGCCAGCATCAGGGTGCTGAGGGGATAGTAGACCAGGGGTTTGTCGTAGATGGGCATGAGTTGTTTGCTCAGCACCTTGGTCAGCGGGTAGAGGCGCGTGCCCGAACCGCCCGCCAGAATGATCCCTTTGCGCATTGAACGATTCCTTACATTGAACGAGATAATCTAGTTACATTCATCGAATTCGAAGAATCTAGAGTCCAGGGATCTTACAAGTCTCGAGCAATTGTAGATACTTACTCGTACCGAATGGAACTCTCACGACCAGCGCCGCCTCTCACACGAGGCAGTCGTGCGTGGGCGTGTTCTTTGCAACCAATCGTCGTTCACATATCCTCCAGTAGCCTCTTTCATTTCCACCACAGCATGAAGAACGATCAACTTTCCATTCTACCAATACTCCTCAGCGCCGAGACTTCCAGCGCTCTGCGCCAGAGTGCGGCCGATCTTGCTGCCGCCTTGGAAGGTGCGGACGACGTCGATTACGTCCGCATTTACCAAGCCAACTTCCGCCGTCCACAGCTACGCGAGGGCGTGCTCCTGCGTGCCAGCAACAGTGCAGAATTACGCGCGGCCCTACAGGAGTTTATCGCGGCGCCAGAAGCATCCCCCTTCCCCCGCGCCAGCCGCCTTGCCATTGCCCGCGGACCAGTCTTCGTCTATTCAGGCAATGGCTGCCAATGGCCAGGCATGGGAAAGGCGCTGCTCAATGAGCCGCTCTTTACCACTAGCATCAAGCGCATCGACGAACACTTTATGCCCTTGGCGGGCTACCGCCTGGCTGATGACCTGGCAGGCGTGCTCGACGATGAGCAACGCTATGCCGCTACGGAATACGCCCAGCCCGCTCTCTTCGCCCTGCAGGTGGGGATGACGGAGTACCTGCGTGGACAGGGCATCGAGCCAGCGGCGGTACTCGCGCACAGTGTCGGCGAAGTGGCAGCCGCCTGGGCCTGCGGCAGCTTGAGCCTCGCAGAGGCGGTGCGGGTGATCTTCCATCGCAGCGAACTGCAAGCCCAGACCCGCGGGCAGGGGCAAATGACCGCAGTTGTCGGCAGCGGTGATGAGACCCAAGTCTGGATTCGGGAATGCGGTGTTGCAGACGTCCTCGAGATTGCTGCCTGGAATAGTCCCAAGGGCTGTACCGTCGTTGGCCCGACCGAAGCCCTGAGCGTCCTCGAAACATGGCTGCGCAAACGGGGCACCGCCTATAAGCGGCTGCCCATCGACTACCCCTTTCATAGCGCCGGTGTGGATCCCATTCGGCCGCAGCTTCTGAAGGCTCTCGCCGATCTCCAGCCACAACCGGCGCAAGTACCCTTCCTCTCGGTGGTGCGCGGCACCGTCATCGACGGCACCGAGTTGGACGCCGAGTACTGGTGGCAAAACATCCGCTCGCCCGTGCGCTTCGCGCAAGCGGCACAGGCGAGTCTAGCCTATGGCAATGTCTTCGTAGAGCTCGGCGGTCACCCGGTCCTGCGCGGCTACTTGCAGGATACCCTCGATGCCGCGGGAGAGACCGGGCGAATCATCGAAACCCAGCGCCGCAACAACAACGACCCCGACCCGCTCTGGCGCAGCGCCGCCGGTATCTGGCTCGCCGGAATTCCCCGCCGCTGGGCAAAAGCATCTCAAGATAGACAAGCGAGATAACGCCTCGTCGGGCAATCTCCCGTCATTACTTCAAGATTGATTGACTTCGAGATTGGTCGGGGCGAGAGGATTTGAACCTCCGACCACCTGAACCCCATTCAGGTGCGCTACCAGGCTGCGCTACGCCCCGCAAGAGCCGCCATACTACGCAGATCTATCTCTTCGGTCAATCGCGCTGCCCCGCGCAAAGGCGCCGCAGCGCTTCCACTTCTTGGCGCAGAAAGAGCAAACGTTGCGCCCAGGTTTGTTGGCGGGAATCGACGGACGCTCCATTATCGATATCGAGGAGCAGTTGGCTGCTGATTTCCAGCTCGCTCGGCCCAGGCCGTTGACCGATCCGCTCCCGGGCACCATGAATGGTAAAACCTTCGCCGTACAACAGGCTGCGAATCTGCCGCACCAGCAGAAGATCGTGTTTTTGATAGTAGCGACGATTACCGCGCCGCTTGACTGGCTTCAGTTGCGGAAATTCTTGCTCCCAATAGCGCAACACATGCGCCTTCACTCCGCAAAGCTCCGCCGCTTCGCTGATGGAAAAATATTGCTTTTCCGGGATCTCGGGCAGGGCGGCCAGGGCCTTGCCCGCCTTTGCCCTATTCCCCGACTCCATCGCCATTTACGTGCGCCTTGAGTTTTTGACTGGGATGAAAGGTAACCACTCGACGCGCAGTGATAGTAATTTCCACCCCGGTTTTCGGATTTCTTCCTGGGCGCGGATTCTTTTCGCGCAGAGAAAAATTTCCAAATCCGGAGAGCTTCACTTCCTCGCCCCGGGCCAAGGTCTCGCGGATACCGTCAAAGAACGATTCCACGATTGCCTTTGCTTCGCGCTTGTTCAGACCCATTGTCGAAAAGAGCATATCGACGATTTCTGCTTTAGTGACTGCCATCTTCCACCCCTATACGCGCAACGCCACGGGAACCTGTGCCTGCAGAAACTGCAGGAGCCGTTCCACCTCTTCCTGTACCTGAGCCTCCAAAAGGGTGCTGGTTTGCGCCTGAAACAGCAAGCGTAGGCCCAATCCATAGTGCCCGGTCGGCACCTTATCCCCGCGGTAACGATCAAAAATACGAATTTCTTGCACCAGTTGCGAGCCTGCCGCGGCAAGGATTTCCAAGATCCGCCCAGCCTCGAGCGCCTCTGGCACCGCCAGCGCCAAATCGCGCTGCACCAGCGGAAAGGGCGATAACGGCCGGAACAAGGGCACGGACTTCGGCGTCAGCAAAAGCTCTACATCCAACGAAAAGAGCCACGGTGCCGATCCCAAACCAAAGTGCTCCAGCAGCCGCGGATGCAAGGCCCCCAGGCGCCCGACGCAGCGATCTTGCCAAAGAATTTGCGCACTCTGACCGGGATGCAGAGCCGGATCCTCCACTCGCGCAAAGCGAAATTCCCGCTCCGGCCAGAGGCTGAGCAGCGCCTCGACATCACCCTTGAGATCGTAAAAATCGCTATCTCGCGGCGCGTCGACCCAGGACTCGCGCAGACGCGGCCCCCAAAGCACTCCCGCAAGCTGCATCTGCTGCTTCTGGTCGGCAAAAACGCGACCGAACTCAAAAAAGCGCAGACGTTCTTGCTGCCGGTTGGCATTGAAGCGCAGGGTTTGCAGCAGACCTGGCCACAGGCTCGCCCGCATTACCGCCAAATCGGCAGAGATGGGATTCTGCAAACGTGGCGTAAGCACCCCAGGAGAAAATAATGCCTGAAGCTCCTCGGCAACGAAGCTATAGGTGATGATCTCGTGATAATCGCGAGCGATGAGAGCCTTCAGCAGGTCCTGCCGCAAGCGGGCCATGGTCGTTGCCAAGGGTCGCAATACCGCCTGCGGGCGGCGGCTGGGTAAATTCTCATAGCCACTGAGTCGGCCAAGCTCTTCAATCAGGTCGGCCTCGATGCGTAGATCATAGCGGTGACTGGGAGGACTAACGCGCCAATCGCCATCCTGCTCCTGCAAATGGCAACCGAGGGCCTGCAACCGGGCCGGTATGGTATCGGCAGCAAGCTCGTAACCGAGAATACGGGCAATCCGTTGCCGGCGCAGAAGAATTTGCGGTAGGTCCGGCAAGGAACCGGAAAGGGTCACGCCGGCCTCCCGTCGCATCGCGCAAGAGGCCTGCAGCGCCAGGGCAGCGGGCAAGGCGAGGCGAAAATCTACGCCGCGCTCATAGCGCTGCGCCGCTTCGGTATGCAGCCCCAAGCGCCGCGCCCGCCCCTGCACTGCCGCGGCGGAAAAATAGGCGGCCTCGAGGAGCACTCGCTGCGTCTGCGCCGATACCGCCGTGCGCCGGCCACCAATGATTCCGGCCAAGGCTACCGGGCCCTGCTGGTCGGCAATCACCAACATGTCTGGGGCCAAGGGAAGATCGCGGCCGTCGAGGGCATCGAGGACTTCACCTGCCCGCGCCCAGCGCACCTCGATGCCTCCCTGTAGGGTATCCGCATCGAAGGCATGCATGGGTTGCCCAAGGGCAAACATCCAGACATTCAGATAATCGACCAGAGGCGAGATGCATTTTTGTTCGGTACGGCGCAAACGCTCTCGCCAGAGATCCGGCAAGCGCTCTGGCAGATGGGTGAGTAAGAGAGCGGAGTACGTACCGCAGGCCTCCTGCGCATCCGCGGCAATCCGCAGCGGGAAGCCATTGCCAAGGCTGGCATCGGCGCCAGCCGGCGACCAGGGTGCCTGGGGGAAAACAGGAGGCAGAAAACGACCTGCCCCGCGGGCGGCAAGATCCCTGGCCACCCCGAGGATGGAGAGGGCATCGCCGCGGTTCGGAGTAATGCCCAAAGTAAGGACCGGATCGTCGAGCTTGAGATATGCCCGCAGATCCGTACCCACAGGACTGTCGGCGTCGAGTTCGAGGATGCCGGCGCTGCCATCCTCCATACCCAGTTCTTTGGCCGAGCAGAGCATTCCTTGCGAAGCCACTCCCCGCAATTCGGCATTACTGATTTCCATGCCAGGCAGCCGCGCGCCCGCCAAAGCGGCAGCCACCTTCTGCCCCACACGCAGGTTGGCAGCACCGCAAACGATTTGCCGGGTGGCATCAGCGCCAATCACCACTTCCGCCACCCGCAACTTGTCGGCGGCGGGATGCCCCCATACCCGGCGCACCTCCCCAACCACCACGCCGCTAAAATCGGGAGCAGCAGGCTCGACGGCCTCTACCTCCAAGCCACTCATGCTCAGGGTATCGGCAAGACGCGCTACCGACCAATCCGTTTCCAAAAATTCCTGCAACCACTCCAAGGGCACGCGCATGGACTCTCCTAGGCGAACTGGCGCAAAAAGCGCAGATCGTTTTCAAAGAAGAGGCGCAGGTCAGTAATGCCATGACGCAGCATGGTCAGGCGCTCCACCCCCAGGCCAAAGGCAAAACCGGTAAAACGCTCCTGATCGACCCTTGCCATATCGAGTACCGCCGGATGCACCATCCCGCAGCCAAGGACCTCCAACCAACCGGTATCTTTGCAAACCCGGCACCCCTTACCGTTGCAAATCACACAACCCACGTCGACTTCCGCAGAGGGTTCGGTGAAAGGAAAGTAGGAGGGGCGAAAGCGCACCGGCAGATCGCTACGTGCAAAAAACTGCTGCAGAAAATCTGCCAGAAGACCTCGCAGATCGGCAAAAGTCGCCGACTCGTCGAGATATAGGCCCTCGACTTGATGAAACATGGGGGTATGGGTCAGATCCGAGTCGCGGCGATACACCCGGCCGGTGGCAATCATGCGCAAAGGCGGTTGATGCTGTTCCAAATAGCGAATCTGCACCGGCGAAGTATGGGTGCGCAAGACGCGACCATCCTCGAGGTAAAAGGTATCGTGCATGGCCCGTGCCGGATGATCGGCAGGAATATTGAGCGCCGTGAAGTTATGGAAGTCATCTTCCAACTCGGGACCGTCGGCAATCTCAAACCCGAGCGCGGAGAAATACCCTTCGATCCAATCGAGGGTCTGCCGCACCGGATGCAGGGCCCCGCGCCCCGGGTCGCGACCGGGCAAGGTAACGTCGATTGCCTCATTGGCAAGACGGCTGGCAAGGAGTTCCTCTTCCAGCTGCTGCCGGCGCTGGTCCAGCAAACGCTGGATTGCCTCTTTCTGCTGATTGAGCTCGGCACCACGAGCACGGCGCTGCTCCGGGGCAAGCCCAGCCAAGGCTTGCAGGGCCTGGGTCAAATACCCTTTCTTTCCCAACCATTGCACGCGCAACTGGTCGAGTTCGGCAAGCTGCCGAATCTGGGAGATGGCTTCCGCCACTTCCGCGACGGAGGCCAGGGGTGCTGCATTCTCCACCGTAGCCTCCTTGCAGAAATTCAGGCAGCGCTTTGCTGACCCTTGGCGACTTCGACGAGGCGAGAGAAGGCGGCCTTGTCACGCACGGCGATATCTGCCAAGACTTTGCGATCGAGGCTCACACCCGCCCGCTGCAGGCCATTGATGAAGCGACTGTAGCTGAGACCTTCGGAACGCGCCGCGGCATTGATGCGCACAATCCACAGGCTGCGGAAATCGCGCTTCTTGGCGCGCCGATCGCGGTAGGCATAGACCAGGGCCTTCATCACCGCCTGATTGGCGATACGGAAATTACTCTTGCGCTGGCCGCGAAAGCCTTTGGCACGTGCCAAAACCTTCTTGTGGCGAGCGTGGGCGGTAACGCCCCGTTTCACTCTTGACATCTCGGTGCTCCTCTAACTTCAGCCGTAGGGCAACATACGCCGCAAAGCGGCTTGGTCGCTGCCCGAGGTGACCAGGGTGTGGCGCAAATGACGCTTACGCTTGGTACTTTTCTTGGTGAGGATGTGATTCAAGAACGCCTGCCGGTGCTTGAATTTCCCCGAGCCGGTGCGTTTGAAACGCTTGGCGGCTCCGCGATTGGACTTCATCTTCGGCATCGTGCCTCTCCTATTTCTTCTTCGGGGCGATGATCATGACCATCTGCCGCCCTTCCATACGTGGCCGCTGCTCGACCACACCTATTTCCTGCAAATCCGTTTCCACCCGGTTGAGCACCTCCATGCCCAGCTCGGGGTGACTCATCTCACGACCGCGAAAGCGCAAGGTTATCTTGGCTCGATCGCCATCCTCCAGGAATCGAACGATACTACGCAGCTTGATCTGGTAATCTGCATCGTCCGTTCGGGGACGAAACTTGATCTCCTTGACCTGGCTTTGCTTTTGGCGCTTGCGCGCCTCGTGCTGCCGCTTGCTCTCCTGGAAGCGGAATTTGCCGTAATCCATGATTCGGCAAACTGGGGGGTCGGCTTGCGGGGCAATTTCCACTAGGTCGAGCTCCGCCTCTTCGGCTGCCGCCAAGGCCTCATGCAGGGAAACGATACCCAACTGCTCTCCCGTATCCCCAATCAATCGTACCTTTGCCGCGAGAATTTCCCGATTGATGCGGATCTCTTTTTCTGTCGCGATCGCCCTACCCTCCCCCTAGGCCAGTTCCAAGCCCTGTTGCCGCTGCGTGTCTAATCGCCGCAAAATCTGTCCCAATGTCGCTACCGGAAGGGATCCCAAGTCCCGACCATCGCGATCCCGCAAACTGACACTGCCGTTGCCCTTCTCCCGCTCACCAACCACGGCCAAGAAAGGAACGCGCCGCAAAGTGTGGGCGCGTATTTTATAGCCGATCTTCTCGCTTCTCAAGTCCGTTTCTACGCGCAGGCCCTCGGCCTGTAGCTGATGCGCCACCGCTTCGGCGTAGTCGGCGTGCAATTCGCTGATCGGCGCCACCACCACCTGAGTGGGGGCGAGCCAGAAGGGGAACTTGCCTTCATAATGCTCGATGAGCACGCCAAAAAAGCGTTCTACCGAGCCAAAAATTGCCCGGTGGATCATGATAGGCACCGCACGTCGACCATCCTCTGCCACATATTCCATGGCAAAGCGCTCCGGCAGATTGAAATCGAGCTGAATCGTACTGCACTGCCACTTACGACCGATGGCATCCTCGATCTTGAGGTCGATCTTGGGACCGTAGAAAGCGCCACCGCCTTCGTCTACCTGATAGTCGAGGCCGGCATGCTGCAGGGCCGCGGTCAGGGCGGCGGTTGCCGTCTCCCAGATGGCATCACTACCAACCGAACCTTCGGGCCGCGTCGAAAGATTGATCTCATAGCGCTCGAAACCAAAGGTGCGCAAAATTTTGCGGGTCAGCACAAGCACACCGGCAATTTCTGCCTCGATCTGATCGGGGCGACAAAAGATGTGGGCGTCGTCTTGGGTAAAACCGCGCACACGCATGAGTCCGTGCAGGGCGCCGGAAAGTTCATGGCGGTACACCGTTCCCAATTCTGCCCAACGAATGGGCAAATCGCGATAGGAGCGCAATTTGCTCTTGTACACCAGAATATGGAAGGGGCAGTTCATGGGCTTGAGCTGGTATGGCTGCCCTTCGTCCTGCATCGGATCGAACATCGATTCGGCGTAGAAATCCTTGTGCCCAGAGGTAAACCACAGCTGTTCGTGAGCAATATGCGGGGTGAAGAGCATCTCGTAGCCGGCCTCCGTGTGGGCAGCTCGCCAGAAGTCTTCAATAACCCGGCGCACCCGTGCCCCTTGCGGATGCCAAAAGACGAGCCCACCACCGGCATCTTCCTGAATCGAGAAAAGTTCGAGCTCCGTGCCAATGCGGCGGTGATCACGACGCTCTGCCTCGGCCTGCTGCTGCAAAAAGGCATCCAGTTCCTTCTGGGTTGCCCAAGCGGTACCGTAGATGCGCTGCAGCATAGGATTGCGCGAATCGCCACGCCAATAGGCGCCGGCCACACTGCGCAACGCAAAGGCACCGAGAACCCCCGTGCGCGGCACATGCGGCCCCCGACAGAGGTCGACGAAATCCCCCTGATGATAGAGGCTCAGCTCCTGCTCGGCGGGGATGTCGCGAATGATTTCGACTTTATAGTGCTCGCCCATGGCGCCGAAACGGGCGATCGCCTCGTCTCGACTCACCACCTCGCGGGTCACCGGTAGATCCGCCTCAACTAGGGCACGCATACGCGCGGTAATCGCTTCGAGATCTTCGGGGGTAAAGGGCTTGGGCGCCGCAAAGTCGTAGTAGAAGCCGTTATCGATTACCGGGCCGATGGTTACCTGCACATCGGGGAACAGCTGCTTTACCGCCTGCGCGAGCAAATGCGCCGTCGAGTGGCGCAAAATTTCCAGACCCTCGGGACTGTCCTTGGTGATGATGCTCACCTCGGCATCGTGATCGATGGCGCTGTTCAAATCGCGCAGCTGTCCATCAATGCGCACCGCCAAGGCCGCTTTGGCCAGGCCCGCGCCGATATCCTGGGCCAACTCCGCACCCGTAATGGGCGTGGGATACGAGCGAACGGAACCATCGGGCAGACGTATTGCGGGCATGCCATCTCCAAAGAAAAAGCACCAGCGAGTCGGACCCTCTGGTGCGGGTATGGTAGGCACGGGCGGTTTCGAACCGCCGACCTCTACCGTGTCAAGGTAGCGCTCTCCCCCTGAGCTACGCGCCTAATCTCTTAAAAATATCAGCACTTATGGGCATCCGTCAAGATCGGCGCAGCATCGGGACGATGTTAAAACGCCAAAGGAAGCCCGGAATGGCGAAAACGGCAAACATGCACAGGGCAATCACATAGAACTCCCAACCCTGGGCATGGTTGCTGCCATCAACGATGCGCTCGATGCCCATTCCCAGTAGACCCGTCACGATGTACAGCGTAAACCACTCGGCAAGATACCAAGGCAAGGTTTTTTGCGGCTGGCTGGTTCCGAAAAAAAAGCGTCGCGCGCTGAACCAGGGCAGATTTGCGAGCAAAAAGGCGATTCCGATATATAGCAACGCCCACTGCGAAAGATTCATCAAAGCACCCCCTGCAAGGCATGGAAACAAAATGCCAACAAGGCGCCGGGAACGATGCCAAGTAGTAGAAGGGCAACACTGTTGACGGTCAGTACCGAGGCCGCAAGTGGGTCATCGGCGCCATAGTGCAGATCTTCCGCCGGTGGATCGAACAAGGCAACCTTGAGCACCCGGAGATAGTAAAACGCCCCCACCACCGCCATCAGGACACCGAATACCGCCAACCACACGAAATGCGCCTCGATGAGAGCCTGAAACACTGCCAGCTTGGCGTAAAAACCGATGGTCGGTGGTACCCCCGCCAGAGAAAACATGATCACGAGCAAGAGAAAGGCGGCCCAGGGTCGGCTCCGGCCAAGACCACGCAGATCGCTGATTTCCTCCGCTTCGAAGCCCTCACGACTCAAGTAGACGATCAACCCAAAGGCCGCCACCGCCATCAAGGCGTAAACCACGGCATAAAAGAAAGCACTGGCCAGACCATTTTGGGTACCAGCAACAATACCGAGGGCAAGAAAGCCCATGTTGCCCACTGTCGAATAGGCGAGCATGCGCTTGAGATTGGTTTGGGCGATGGCAACCACGTTCCCGATCAGGAGGGAGACGAGGACCAGGGCAATGAAGAGCTGGCGCCAAATCTCGATGCTGCCATAACCGCCCTCCACAAGAATCCGCAGAAAAAGGGCAAAGATCGCGATCTTCGGCACCGATGACATGAAGAGGGTAACCGGCGTCGGCGCTCCCTGGTAGGCATCGGGTAGCCACATATGAAAGGGTGCTGCCCCTAGTTTGAAGGCGATGCCCGCCACCACGAAAACCACGGCAAGAACGAGCAAAAAGTTCTGTGGGCCGACATTGATCAGGGCCACGGCAATCTGCTGAAGGTTCAAGACGCCAGTCAAACCATAGAGCAACGACATGCCGTAGAGCAGCAGCGCAGAGGCCAGCGCGCCAAGAATGAAGTATTTCAGCCCTGCCTCGGTGGCACGTAGGTTATCGCGCTGTAAAGCAACCAGGGCATACTGGCTCAAGGCGAGGAGCTCCAGCCCCAAGTAGAGAATCAGCAGATTGCTGCCGGAGATCAGAATCATTGCCCCGAGCAGGGCAAAGAGCAATAGCACGAAGACCTCGCCACGATAGAGACCGCGGCGTAGCAGATACTTGCGAGAGTAGAGCAGGACCAAAAGGGTGAGCAGCTCGACAAAAAAACTGGCAACACTGGTAAAGGGATCGAGACGCAACTGGCCGAAGAAGGCAAAACCACTCTGGCCCCGATCTGCCCAGGTCAGGGCCATGGCGGCGAGCAGGCTGAAGCCCGTGAGCACAAAGGCAAGGTCACGCTGACGCTTGCCGACATAGACATCGACGAGCAAAACCACACAAGCCATCACCAAGACCCAGATTTCCGGGATGGCGAAGGGCCAATGGGACAAGGCGTTATGCATGCTGCCTCCTCAACTCGGAATCTTGCTGACGCTCACCTGCTGCAGCAGGTGTGCCACCGAAACGTGGACGACATCGAGGAAAGGTGCCGGCCATACCCCAAGCAGCAAGACCAGGCCCGCCAAGCTACCCAAGACCAGGATCTCGCGACCATTGAGGTCGTTCAGGGCAGCGACCTGAGCATGCACGATGCCGCCAAAGAGCACGCGCTTGAAGAGCCAGAGGGTATAGGCAGCACCAGTGATCAGTCCCGTAGCAGCAATGATGGCCGGCCAGGGATAGGCCTGATAGGTGCCCAGCACGACCATGAACTCGCCAACAAAGCCCGAAGTGCCCGGCAAGCCAACATTACCCATGGCAAACAGCATCATCAGGCTGGCAAAAATGGGCATTACATTGGCGACCCCGCCATAGGCCTCGATTTCCCGGGTGTGCATACGGTCATAGAGCACTCCCACGCAGAGAAACATCGCCGCACTCACAAAACCGTGGGATAGCATTTGAATGATGGCGCCCTCTACCGCCGTCTGGGTAAAGACGAAAAAGCCCAGGGTGACATAGCCCATGTGCGCAATGGAGGAATAGGCAATGAGCTTTTTCATGTCTTTTTGGACGACGGCAATCAATGCAATGTAGACGATGGCGATGAGCGATAGGGTGATCATCAACCACGCCAACTGATGGCTGGCATCGGGGGTGATGGGCAGACTCAGACGCAGAAAACCGTAGGCTCCCATCTTCAGCATGACCGCCGCGAGGATGACCGAACCGCCCGTGGGCGCCTCGACGTGAGCGTCGGGTAGCCAGGTATGCACCGGCCACATGGGAATCTTCACCGCAAAGGCAATGAGGAAGGCGAGGAAAATCCAAATCTGTGCCGAAGCCCCCAGAGGGATGCGCTGGAAGGCCAGCAGACTGAAACTATCGCCACAATGAAAATAGAGGTAGAGAAAGGCCACCAACATCAGCACCGAGCCGAGGAAGGTGTACAAGAAGAACTTGATGGTCGCGTAGACGCGACGCGGGCCGCCCCAGACCCCAATGATCAGGAACATGGGGATCAGCATCGCTTCCCAGAAAACATAAAAGAGGATGGCGTCGAGGGCGCAAAAGACCCCAATCATCAGCCCGTCCATGATCAGGAAAGCAGCTAGATACTGCGATAGCCGGCTCGAAACATTGCGCCAGGAAGAGATGACCACCAGCACCGTCAAGAAACTGGTGAGCAGAATGAACCACAGGGAGATCCCATCGATGCCCAAGAAATATTCGATATGGAAGGACGGAATCCAGGGTATCCGCTCTACGAACTGCATCGCCGCCGTCTGCGTATCGAAACCCGTCAAAAGCGGCAGCGTGATGGCGAAGGTTGCCACGGACACCAGCAGCGAAGCCCAGCGCGCCAAGTTGCCGCCGGCACGATCACCCAAGGAGAGGACCAGGAATCCCCCCACAATGGGCACCCAGATTGCGGCGCTCAGTATGCCAAAGGAATACACGGTTTAGCCCCTCCAGATCATGAAATAGGTCATGAAAAGAACGAGGCCGATAATCATGACAAAGGCATAATGATAAATATAACCGGTCTGTAAGCGCCGCCAAGAAAGCGCCGCCCGCGCCACCATACGCGCACTACCGTTGACCATCGCTCCATCGATGAGGGACTCATCGCCCCAATGCCAAAAGCGACGACCAAAGAGCAACGCCCCGCGCACAAAGACCCATTGATTAAAGGCATCGAAACCATATTTTTTGCGCAATACCCAGGTGGCCGGGGCAAGCAGTGTGCTCAGTCCAGCGGGTACCCCATCGTGCAACAGGTAGAACCAGACCGCCAAGGCAATACCTAAGATCGCCAACCAGAAGGGCCAGGCCTGCAGGCCGTGGAGCAGAAACACCCCCGCTCCCTGCCAATGGCTGGCAATCTCGGCCACGGTATTCCATTGCGCCCGAATTTGCAGCGAACTGTCGAGAAAATCCCCAAGACCAACCGGGGCAATGAAAAACCAGCCCGCCAGCAAAGAGGGAATGGCCAGGACGATGAGGGGCAAGGTAATCACCCCAGGGGACTCGTGCAGATGGGCGCGCGTATGCTCGTCCATCCGCTGCTTGCCATGAAAAACCAGGAAAAACATGCGGAAGGTGTACAGGGCCGTCACCAGGGCGCCGACAACCAAAAGCAGGTAGGCGAAGTGGGCGCCAACCATCGACGAGTCGCCCACCGCTTCGATGATCAGATCTTTACTGAAGAAGCCGGCAAAGGGCGGAATTCCCGATAGTGCCAACGCGCCCACCAAAAAGGTCAGGTAAGTGATCGGCATATGTCGGCGCAGACCACCCATTTTGCGGATATCCTGCTCATTCTCCATAGCATGGATGACCGAACCCGCGGCCAGGAAGAGCAATGCTTTGAAGAAGGCGTGGGTCATCAAATGAAAGATGGCTGCCGAGAAGGCCGAGGCACCGAGGGCGGCGGTCATATAGCCGAGTTGGGAGAGGGTGGAATAGGCAATGATGCGTTTGATGTCGTTCTGCACGAGCCCGATCAAGCCCATGAACAGGGCGGTGATGGCACCGATGATCAATACCACGCTCAAGGCAGTAGCCGACTGCTCGTAGATGGGCGACATCCGCGAGACCATGAAGATCCCCGCCGTGACCATGGTGGCAGCATGGATCAGCGCCGAAATGGGGGTCGGACCTTCCATCGATTCGGGCAACCAAACATGCAGGGGCACCTGTGCCGACTTCCCCATGGCACCGATAAAGAGCAGCAAAGCAATCCAGGTGAGCACCGACCAACGATGCCCCGGGAGGATGGTCACCGTCTGCCCGACGAGCCCGGGCACGGCCGCAAAGACCGTGCGGTAATCGAGGCTGCCACAGTAGTGATAGATCGCCGCAATACCGATGAGAAAACCAAAATCGCCAACGCGGTTGACCAAAAAGGCCTTGAGGGCAGCCTGATTGGCGCTTTCACGAGTGAACCAAAAGCCAATGAGTAGATACGAAACCAGCCCCACCGCTTCCCAGCCAAAAAAGAGCTGGAGAAAATTATTGGCCATGACCAGCATCAGCATGCTGAAGGTAAAAAGCGCAATGTAGCTAAAGAAGCGGGCGTAGCCGGGGTCACCGTGCATATAGCCGATGGTGTAGATATGCACGCAGAGCGACACGAAGGTCACTACCACCAGCATCACCGCCGTCAAGCTATCGATATCGAAACCGATATGTACCGGTAGATTGCCGAACACCGCCCATGTATAGACATTACCGTAAAAGCTGACCCCATGGAGTACTTCGAGCAACACGAATATCGATAGATAGAGGGCAAAAGCAACACCCAAAATAGGTGCCCAATGTGCCCGCTCGCGCAGGGCCCATCCCCCAAAACCGGCGACCAAGGCACCCGCCAGGGGAGCCAGAGGAATGAGCAAATAGACCCAAATGGGCGGCAGACTATGCAGCCAAGCAAAGATCTCCATGTTCAACCCCGTAACTCGTCGATGTCTTCTACATTGATACTGCGGCGATTACGGAAATAGACCACGAGGATCGCCAGACCGATGGCAGCCTCTGCGGCGGCAACCGTAAGCACAAAAAACACGAAGATCTGCCCTTCCAAATTGCCCAGATAGCGCGAAAAGGCGACAAAATTGATGTTGACGGCGAGTAGCAGGATTTCGATCGCCATGAGCAGAATGATGACATTCTTGCGATTGAGAAAAATCCCCACCACCCCGATGGAAAAGAGCAAAGCCCCCAAAATCAGCCACTGCGACAGATTCGGTGCCGTCATTGCCGCGGTCCTCGTAGGTCGACCATACGCAAACGATCCTTGACGGCCACCGCCACCTGCCGACCCACCGCTTGCGATTTGGTATCGGGCCGGCGGCGCAAGGTCAGGGCAATGGCGGCAATGATCGCTACCAGGAGGATTACCGCCGCAATCTCGAAGGGATATAGATAGTGGGTATAGAGTAGCTGCCCGAGGGCACGGGTGTTGTCGGCATCGGCCGGAATGGGGCCGGGCGCCGGCACCCGACCCAAGGGTGCCACCCAAAAAACCGACACCATTTCCAATACGCCAACGATGGCCACCGCCAAACCCAGCGGCAAATACCGCAAAAAGCCCTCTTTCAAGCGCGTTAGGTTGATGTCGAGCATCATCACGACAAAGAGGAAAAGCACCATTACCGCACCAACGTAGACCAAAATCAGAATCAGACCCAAAAATTCCGCACCCAACAGTAAGAAAAGCGCCGCAGCATTGAAGAATGCCAGCACCAAATAGAGGGCAGAATATACCGGGTTACGCGCGGTAATCACCAGCAGTGCCGACAACAACAGCACTGCCGAGAAAACGTAAAAAAGGAGCGTGGTGGTGAGCAACATGGTGGTTTACTTTCTCTCTCAACGGTAGGCGCTATCGGCCTGTCGGTCGCGTGCCAGTTCGGGCTCCAGACGGTCGCCATTACCGAGCAAGCGAATCTTATTGTAGAGCAATTCGCTGCGATTTTCGGCGTGGTAGCTCAGGACTCGCGTCTCGACAATGGAATCGACCGGACACGACTCCTCGCAAAGCCCGCAGAAGATACACTTACTGAGATCGATGTCATAGCGACTGGTGCGCCGAGTGCCATCGCTGCGCTCCTCGCTTTCGATGGTAATTGCCAGGGCGGGGCAGATTGCCTCACAGAGTTTACAGGCAATGCAGCGCTCTTCGCCATTCTCATAGCGACGCAGGGCGTGCAGGCCGCGAAAACGCGGCGATTGCGGAGTCGTTTCCTCGGGGTACTGCACCGTGAACTTGCGCGCGAAAAAGTAGCGACCGGTCAGCTGCATTCCGCGCAGCAGCTCGAGCAAAAAGAAAGACCGAAACCAACGTGTGACGGGACTGGCCATGACAATCTCCTCAGCGCAGTACGGCCCGCAGGGGGGTCTCAAGGGCGACACCCACGACCACGATCCAGGCAATGGTGATGGGAATGAAGACCTTCCAGCCCAGTCGCATGATCTGGTCATAGCGATAGCGGGGGAAGGTGGCGCGGATCCAAAGGAAGACGTACAGCAGGAAGGCAGTTTTTAGCAACAACCAAACCAAGCCCGGAACCCAGGTAAAGGGAGCAATCTGAAACGGCGGATACCAACCGCCAAGGAAGAGCACCGTGGTCAGTATCGAAACGAAGATCATGTTGGCGTATTCGGCAAGGAAAAACAGGGCAAAGCCCATGCCGGAATACTCGACATGAAAACCGGCAACTATCTCCGATTCGCCCTCGGCTACATCAAAGGGCGCACGGTTGGTCTCCGCCACGCCAGAAATGAAATACACCAAAAAGAAAGGGAAGAGCGGCAGCCAGTACCAAGACCAAAAACCGGAGCCTGCCTGGGCCTCGACGATCTTACTGAGGTTGAGGGTCTGCGCCAGCATGAGCACCCCAACCAAGGCAAAGCCCATGGCGATTTCGTAGGCCACCAACTGCGCCGCGGCGCGCATTGCTCCCAAAAAGGCATACTTGGAGTTGGAGGCCCAGCCAGCAATGATGATGCCGTACACGCCAAGGCCAGCAATTGCCAACACATAGAGCAGCCCAGCATTCATGTTGCTGATGGCAACATCCGGACCGAAAGGTACTGCCGCCCACACCAGCATCGCCGGCACAAAAGCCAGCACGGGCGCCGCCAGAAAAAGAAAACGATTGGCATTGGCAGGAATCAGCACTTCCTTGAAGAGCAGCTTCAAGGCGTCGGCAATTGGCTGCAGCACGCCACGAAAACCGACTCGGTTGGGCCCAATGCGAATCTGAATGTAGCCAATGACCTTGCGCTCGGCGAGGGTCAGATACGCTACGCCAAGCAAGAGGGGAACGAGGACGAAGATGATCTTGATCAGGGCCCAAACTGGCGGCCACCAAGGCGCTGTGAGTAACTCGTGCATAGCCGCTCCTCTACGCCCGTGCCCGTAAGGAGGGCTGCTGGAGATGGACGACGCGGCCCACCCCACCCAGGGCCTGCGTCTCGGGATGGCCAAAATTGACCCAGAGGGCAGCGCGCGGAATGCCGGCATCGACGAGCACCGGCAATTGCACCCGCGCACCATTCCCACCGAGCACCTCGAGGGTCGACCCGGTAATGCCGAGTTCGGCCAGGGTGTCGGGATGCACGCGGGCTTGCGCCTCCTCGGCCAGGGGCGGGGCGCGCCGCACCAAGGGGTCCTGCCGATAAATGCCCCAGTCGCCCAGCAACCGGTATCCCGCCTCGGCTACCATGCGGCTTGGCTGCAGTTCGGGGAAGGTGCCCAGACCCGGTACATCGAGGGGAAATTCGCCAAGCGCCCCCTGCCAGGCCGCCTGTACCGCCTGCAGATCGTCAAAGTCCAGCCCTGGCACCTCGAGATGATCCGCCAATACGCGCAGGATCTTCCAGCCTGGACGCGATTCTCCCGCCGGGCGCACGGCCGCCCGATACTCCTGCAAGCGCCCTTCATTGTTAAAGAAGCTGCCGCTGCTTTCGGCCCAACTGGCAAGTGGTAGGACGATATCGGCATATTCTTCGGCTTCGCCCAAAAAGCTCGCAATGCTGATCACACAGTCGGCGGCATCGAGAGCCGCACGCGCACGCAAGGCATCCATGGCGTCGGCTTCCGGCTCGACCCCGTAGAGCACAAAGGCCTTCTTGCCAGACCAAAGATCCGGGGCATCAATTACCAGTGCCCCGCCAATTTTGCGACTCGCCACACAACCGAGTAGCCAAGCCCCGGCACTGTTGGCCGCCTCGGCAAGCCAGGAAATCCGCCCGTCTACCAAAGCCACGAGGGATGCAATTGCGGCCAGCAATTCGGCAGCCTGGGGATGCTGCAGCAGACCGTTTCCGAGCATGAAAAGGGGCTTGCTGGCCTGCTGTAGGGCCGTTGCCAACGCCCGGAGTTCGACGTCCTGCGTCTGCTCGCCATCGCGTAAAATGGCTACGAGCCCGCGGTATAGGGCAAGATCGGCACCCGCAGGGGCGCAAATTTGCCGCAGGGGATAGTTGAATTCGCGCTTGGCGCCGTCTATGGCCCAAATCTGCGCTCCCGCCCGTGCTGCCTTGCGCAGGCGATGATTGGTAAGGGGCTGTTGCTCCCGCGGGTAGGCATGGCAGAGCAACACAAAGGCTTCACTTTCCAGTTGCTCGAGGCTCATGTTGAGGGCCGGATAGAGAGGCATGGCCGGATCGGCGCGGAAATCCGTCTGCCGCAGTCGATGATCGATGGCGCGCACCCCAAGACTGCGCAGCAAGGCTTGAAATAAGTAGAGCTCCTCATTGCTGGCAGACGGCGAGATGATACCACTCACGGCATCTGGTCCGTGCTTGCCGATGACCTGCTGCAGGGCAGAACTGGCAAGATCCAAGGCCTCGGCCCAAGATGCCGGCTGCAACTTGCCATTGACCCGGAGCATGGGCTGCTGCAGGCGGTCTGCTGCCTGCAGGCCGGTGTAGGCAAAACGCCCCTTGTCGCAGAGCCACTCCTCGTTCACCGCCTCGTTGCTGCGCGGTTTGACCCGCAGCACTTCTTTGCCCAGGCTTTGCACATCGGTGTTACAGCCGGTAGAGCAATGCGGGCAAAGGCTACTGCTATGCTTGAGCTCCCAGGAGCGGGCCTTGTAGCGGAAGGGTTTGCTGGTGAGGGCGCCCACCGGACAAAGGTCGATCATGTTGCCCGAGAGCTCCGAACGTACGGCCTTGGCGACATAGGTGCCAATGGTCATCTTCTCGCCCCTTCCGGTAGCGCCGAGCTCACTAATACCGCCAATCTCGGTACCAAAGCGCACACAGCGGGTACACTGGATGCAGCGGGTCATTTCGGTTGCAATCAGCGGACCGATGTCTTTGTCTTCGACCACCCGTTTTTCTTCGGTGTACAGGCTATGGGGATTGGCATAGCCCATGGTGACGTCCTGCAAGGGACATTCACCGCCCTGATCGCAGATCGGGCAATCCAGGGGATGATTGATGAGGAGAAATTCCAATACCCCCTGCTGCGCCATTTTGGCGCGACGCGAGCGGGTGGCAACCTTCATGCCATCGCTTGCCGGAGTCGCACAGGCCGGCAATGGCTTGGCCTGTTTTTCCACATCCACCAAACACATGCGGCAGTTGGCAGCAACCGAGAGCTTTGGATGATAGCAAAAGAAGGGGATGTAGATACCGAGCTGCTGCGCGGCCTCCATCAGGGTCGTACCGGCAGGAACCTCGATTTCCTGCCCGTCGATCTCGAGGCGTGGCATCAGGCAACCCTCCGCTGGGCACCGCCACCAACGAGGCAGGTCTTGTGCCGCACATGATGTAGATATTCGTCGGGGAAGAGGCGCAAAGAGCTGGTCACCGGCGCCACGCCGCCGTCCGCCAAGGCGCAGATGGTGCGTCCCTCGATGCGACTGCCAACGTTCTGCAGCAGTTCGAGATCCGACTCTCGGCCCTGGCCATTCTCGATGCGGTGCATCACCCGCCACAGCCAGCCCATACCTTCGCGGCAGGGGGTGCATTGTCCGCAAGATTCGTGCATGTAAAAGCGGGAAATTCGCTCGACCACGCTAACGATACAGACGCTATCGTCAATGACGATGACCGAACCGGCGCCCAGGGCAGAGCCCGCCTTGGAGATGCTGTCGTAGTCCATGCTGCAGTCCATCATCACCTCCCCCGCCACCATCGCCGTGCTGGTACCGCCGGGAATCACGGCCTTGAGGCTGCGCCCCGGACGCAGACCACCAGCCATGGCGAGCAGGTCGCGGAAGGGGGTGCCCATCGGCACCTCAAAGTTACCCGGCTTTTGCACATGGCCAGTAACGGAGAAGATCTTGGTGCCGCCGTTGTTGGGCTTGCCCAGGTCGAGAAACCACTGGCCGCCGTTGATGATGATATCGGGAACCGAAGCAAAGGTTTCGACATTGTTGATGGTGGTCGGTTGCCCATAGAGGCCGTAACTGGCCGGAAAAGGAGGCTTGAAGCGCGGCTGTCCTTTCTTTCCCTCGAGGGCTTCCATGAGGGCGGTTTCCTCGCCACAGATATAAGCGCCAGCACCGCGATGGACGTAAAGGTCGAAGGAAAAATCGGTGCCTAAAATCCGCTCCCCGAGAAGGCCGGCCGCGTAGGCCTCGGCCAAGGCACCTTCGACGATGCGAATGGGCTCGATGAATTCGCCTCGAATGAAGATGTAACCAGCACGTGCACCCATGGCATAGGCGCCGATGATCATCCCCTCGATGAGACGATGCGGCTCATAGCGCATGATGTCGCGATCCTTACAGGTGCCTGGCTCGCCCTCATCGGCATTGCAGAGGAGGTATTTCATGCCCGTTACCCCCTTGGGCATGAAACTCCACTTGAGGCCGGTGGGAAAACCGGCGCCACCGCGCCCACGCAGGGCGGAGGTCTTCATTTCATTGATGATCTGGTCTGGGGTCATGCCTTCGAGCAGGACCTTGCGCAAGGCCCGATAACCCCCGGTCTCTTGGTATACCCGCAGCCGATGGGAATCAGGGATACCGCGATTACGAAGCGTAACACCGTTGACGAATTCCTCGGTACTCATCGTTGGACCTCCTGCCGCAGTTGCGCAATGAGCGCATCAATTTTTTCGGGCGTCAGATTTTCGATGTAGCGATCACCCAGTTGCATCATGGGCGCATCCTTGCAAGCCCCCAAGCACTCCACCTCCTTGATGGTGAAAAGGCCATCGGCCGTGGTTTCGCCAATACCAATACCCAGGCGCTGTTGCAGGTGTGCGAGGATCGCGTCGGAACCGTTGAGAAAGCAGGAGACGCTGCCACAGACGCAGAACTGGTGCTTACCCACCGGCTGTAGATCATACATGGTGTAAAAGGTTGCCACTTCGAAGGCCTGGATGGCAGGCACCCCGAGTAAGTCGGCCACATGTTCGATCAGGGCCTCGGGTAGATAGCCATGCTCTTCCTGGGCAATGCGCAGGGCCGCGAGCAGCGCCGAGCGTGCCTGCTCCGGCGGATACTTGCGGCGCTCGCGGGCGATTTCCTCCAGGGCGGCCTCGCTCAACCAGGTACTCATCGATCGATCTCCCCAAAGACGATGTCCATGGTCGCCAAAATAGCCACCACATCCGCAATCATGTGTCCTCTGGCCATTTCGTCCATGGCCGCAAGATGGGAAAAACCAGGGGCGCGAATTTTCATCCGGTACGGCTTATTGGCGCCATCGGAGAGTAGATAAATCCCAAACTCTCCCTTGGGTGCCTCTACGGCCGCGTAAATTTCCCCGGGCGGCACGATCATCCCCTCGGAGAAGAGCTTGAAGTGATGGATCAGAGCCTCCATGCTGGTCTTCATCTCTTCCCGCGGCGGCGGCGCGATTTTGTAGTCGTCGACGATCACCGGCCCGGGGTTTTTGCGCAACCAGTCGACGCATTGGGCGATGATCTTGTTGCTCTCGCGCATCTCCGCCACGCGCACCAGGTAACGATCGTAGCAATCACCCTCCTTACCGACAGGGATCTCGAAATCGAGGGCATCGTAAGCGGCATAGGGTTGGGTGCGCCGCAGATCCCAAGCTACCCCGGAAGCACGCAGCATCGGCCCGGTAAAGCCAAGGGCAATGGCCCGCTCCGGCGCCACCACGCCAATGCCAACGGTGCGCTGCTTCCAGATACGGTTATCGGTGAGCAGGGTCTCGTATTCGTCGACATAGCCGGGAAAGCGGCGGGTAAAATCCTCGATAAAATCGAGCACCGAACCCTGACGATTGGCGTTGAGTTCGGCGAGACGCTTGGCATCGCGGTATGGCGAGGCCTCGTACTGGGGCATACGATCCGGCAGGTCGCGATAGACACCACCTGGACGATAATAGGCGGCATGCATGCGGGCGCCGGAAACCGCTTCGTAGACGTCCATGAGATCTTCGCGCTCACGGAAGCAATAGAGAAAGACCGACATCGCCCCAACATCGAGGGCATAGGCACCCAACCAGAGCAAATGGTTTAGAATCCGGGTGATTTCATCGAACATGGTGCGAATGTACTGCGCTCGCAGCGGCACCTCGATGCCGAGCAGGCCTTCCACCGCGCGACAGTAGGCATGTTCGTTACACATCATGGATACGTAATCGAGGCGATCCATGTACGGCAAATTTTGGAGATAGGTCTTGTGCTCGGCGAGCTTTTCCGTAGCACGATGGAGCAGGCCGATATGCGGGTCGGCGCGTTCGATGACCTCGCCATCGAGCTCCAGCACGAGGCGCAACACGCCGTGGGCGGAAGGATGCTGCGGCCCGAAATTCATGGTGAAATTGCTAATTTCTGGCATTGAAGCGTCCCTCCTCGTCACTGCGTACGATACGCGGCACCACGACCCGCTCCTCGGTGTGGGTGGGTTCGTAGATCACCCGCCGCTGGTCGGGGTCGTACCGCATCTCGACGGTACCCACCAAGGGGAAATCCTTACGGAAGGGATGACCAACAAAGCCGTAATCGGTAAGGATGCGGCGTAGGTCGGGGTGGCCCTCGAAAAGGAAACCAAAAAGATCGAAGGCCTCCCGCTCAAACCAGTTGGCCGCCGGCCAGATCCCATTGACCGAGGGGATGATGGGCAACTCCTCGTCGAGAAACACCCGCAGCCGTAAGCGCCGGCGATGGGCGATGCCGAGGAGGTGGTACACCACGGCGAAGCGCTCTCCTTCCCAACTTCCCTCGCCGTACTCGGAGTAGTCGACACCGCATATGTCGATGAGTTGATCAAAGCCTGCGACATCGCGCAACCAGGTGCAGCTCTGTAGAAAATCGTCGCGCACCAGCTCCAAAGTCAACTCGCCGCGCGCGAGGCGATGGCGGCGGATGCGATCCCCGAGCCCAGCTTGTAGCTGCTGGAGCATTGTTTCGAGCATTTCGGTCATGGGCTACCTGGCGATAGTATTGGTGCGGCGGATCTTCTTTTGTAGCTGTATCAGCCCAAAGAGAAGGGCCTCCGCCGTGGGCGGGCAACCCGGCACGTAGACATCGACCGGGACGATGCGATCGCAACCGCGCACGACGCTGTAAGAGTAATGATAGTAGCCCCCGCCATTGGCGCAGGAACCCATGGACACTACCCAGCGCGGCTCTGGCATCTGGTCATAGACCTTGCGCAGGGCTGGCGCCATTTTGTTGACCAGGGTGCCGGCAACGATCATCACATCGGATTGTCGCGGACTAGGCCGGAAGATGATGCCGAAGCGATCGAGGTCGTAACGTGCTGCACCGGCGTGCATCATTTCGACAGCACAACAGGCAAGGCCGAAGGTCATGGGCCAGAGCGAACCCGTACGGCTCCAATTTACCACCGTGTCGATACTGGTGGTAACAAAACCCTTTTCGAGAACCCCTTCTATTCCCATTCCAAGGCCCCCTTCTTCCATTCGTAAATGAAGCCAACGACGAGAATGGCCAGAAACACCATCATGGCCAAAAAGCCCGTCATTCCGACGGCATCGAAAACCACCGCCCAGGGAAACAAAAAGGCGATCTCCAAGTCGAAGAGAATGAACAGGATGGCGACAAGATAGTAGCGTACGTCGAATTTGACGCGCGCATCTTCGAAGGCCTCGAAACCGCACTCGTAGGGTGAGAGTTTTTCGCTGTCGGGTCGACTGGGGCCCAGCTTGCTACCCAGAACCAAGGGCACCACGCCGACCACCAAGGCAACCAGCAGAAATATCAGCACAGGCAAATACTGTCCAAGCACCGAACCGGCCCCTCCAACACTGTCGTCATCACCCGTCAGGGTCGCTATAAAAATAATTTTATCTGTATAATCAAATCTCTGAACTATTCCAGAGACAAAAAAACAGCCACGCGGGCTGTGATTTGGTGCCGAAGACCGGACTCGAACCGGTATGGCTTGCGCCGCCGCCCCCTCAAGACGGTGTGTCTACCAATTTCACCACTTCGGCAAGTGGATCAAAAATGTCTCATGCCCTGGGAAAGACGTCAAGGCTTATTCGCAGCGGACTGCACCTTACCGGCACTTGGCGCTGCCATGGCCGGCTGCGCGCTACTGCTGGCCGCTGCTGACGAGCTGGCCGCCGGCGCGCTCGGCGCGACGGAAGCTGCCGGAGCCGCACCAGAAGCTACTGGAGCCGCAACGGGACTGGTGCTCGGCAAGGCGATACCGGCTCCTACCTGATGGGCTTCGTGCTCCGAAAGATAGGCCAGGGCCAGACTGTTGAGGAAAAAGAGGGCCGCCAACACTGCCGTGACATGACTGAGGAAATTGCCTGCCCCCTGGGCGCCAAAGACCGTTTGCGAACCACCGCCACCAAAAACGGCGCCAATATCGGCACCCTGCCCTTTTTGGATCAATACCAGTCCGACCAAGGCGATGCAGATCAGGACCTGCAAGACCAGCAACAAAGTATACATAATCAAAGACCTCGGATTACCGCATGGGCAGCTTGGCAGATCTGAATGAATTCTGCCGCTTGCAAGGAAGCGCCGCCAACCAGACCACCGTCGATATCGGGCTCGGCAAAAAGCGCTTTGGCGTTACTTGCTTTTACACTGCCGCCATAAAGAATCAAAATCTTGCGCGCGATATCGGGACTCTTGGCGGCAATCAGACTGCGCACGAAGGCATGCACCTCCTGGGCCTGGGCGGGACTCGCGGTCTTGCCCGTGCCAATGGCCCAAACGGGCTCGTAGGCAAGGATCAGGTTGGCTTGCTGTCCGGCGCTGCCGAGGGCAGGCAAAATGGCTTCCACCTGGCGTCGCAGCACCTCCTGGGTGCGCCCTTCGAGGTATTCCTGCTCTGTCTCGCCGATACAGACCATGGGTACCAAGCCCGAGTGGAGTGCAGCTTTGACCTTACGCAGGACGATCTCGTCGCTCTCCTGGAAGATCTGCCGGCGCTCGGAATGACCGACCAACACGTAGCGGCAACCGGTATCGCGCAACATCGCACCAGAAATTTCGCCGGTGTAGGCGCCGTGCGCCTCCCAGAAGAGATTTTGCCCTCCCCAGCGTAGGGAGCCGCCCTTGGCGACCTGCTGCACCGTCGTCAAGAGCGTAAAAGGCGGGAAAAGAACGACCTCCGGCGAGGCTGGCACTAAACCTGCGTCGATAATCGCCTGGGTGAGATGCTCGGCATCTGCATTCAGGCCATTCATCTTCCAATTGCCAGCTACCATGATCGCGCGCACGTCGCCTTCCCTCTACCTGTAACCATCCGAATGAACGGGGGAGTGTAAAGAGTCCCCCGGTAAGGGTCAATTTGCCCCGCGCTCAAACATTGGCAGGCTCTGCAACACAGGCGGCGATTTGTGCGCGCAGCTGCTCGGCAGCGCTTACGGCAATCTGTCGGTCCTCGGCCTCGACCATGATGCGCAGTAAGGGCTCGGTGCCGGAAGCACGTACCAGCAGTCGCCCATGGCCGGCCAACTGCCGTTCTGCACTCTTCAGGGCCGCCTGGACATCCGCGCGCTGGAGTTTGCCCTTGGCATCTGCCAAGCGCAGGCCAACGAGCACCTGCGGGTAGAGCTGTAGGGCACCGGCAAACTCGTGCAACTGCCGTCCCTTGCGCTGCAAGAAAGCAAGTACCTGCAGGGCGGCAAGAATGGCGTCGCCAGTGGTGTTGGCAGGGGTAATGATGTGCCCAGAATTTTCGCCCCCCAGGGGATAGCCCAGGGCTTGCATGCGTTCGAGCACGTAACGATCGCCCACGGCGCTGCGCACGAAGGGGATCCCCGCATTCTGCAGGGCTCGCTCCAAACCCAGATTACTCATTACCGTGCCGACCACACCCGGCAGCGCCCCCTGCTCGGCCATGGCCTGGGCGAGAATCCAGAGGATGGCATCACCATCCCAGGCATTGCCTTTGGCGTCGACCAGCAGAACACGATCGCCGTCGCCATCGAGGGCAATGCCAAGATCCGCCCGATGCTCGGCTACTGCCGCAATCAGGGCCGCCGGCGCCGTCGAGCCCACACCATCGTTGATATTGATCCCGTTGGGCTGGACCCCGATGCTTTCCACCTGCGCCCCCAGTTCGCTAAATACCATGGGCGCGACCTTGTAACCGGCACCATGGGCGGCGTCGACTACGATCCGCAAACCGCGCAGATCCGCGCTGACGGGAAAGGTGGTCTTGCAATACTCGACATAACGACCGGAGGCGTCGTCGACTCGACGCGCCTTGCCGAGGGCATCTGGGGCGGAACAGGCCATGGGTTTTTCGAGTTCCACCTCAATGGCTTCCTCTACCGCATCCGGCAGTTTGTAGCCGTCGGCAGAAAAAAACTTGATACCATTGTCTTCGTAGGGATTGTGCGAAGCGCTGATGACGATGCCGGCATGGGCGCGCAGGGTGCGGGTGAGATACGCTATGGCCGGGGTGGGCAGAGGGCCGACCAGTAGAACATCGACCCCAGCTGCCGCAAGCCCGGATTCGAGCGCCGACTCGAGGAGATACCCGGAAAGGCGGGTATCCTTACCGATCAGTACCCGCGGGCGCCCCTGCACCCCCCGGGTGAGCACTCGACCCGCAGCCCAGCCGAGTTGCAACACCCAATCGGCTCGCATTGGGATCTCGCCGACTCGGCCACGCACACCATCCGTACCAAAAAAACGTCTTGTCATGCTTTATCCTTCTGACTCTAGAGCATCCCAGATGCGCAAAGCTTGCCGGGTCGCTCCCACGTTGTGCACACGATAGACTACCGCACCTGGATGCCGCCGCGTCCAAAGCAGGGCTGCAATACTGACGCCATCCCGCTCTGCCGGATTTTCGATCCCCGCCAGACGCCCCAGGAAGCCCTTGCGCGAAAGGCCGAGGAGGATCGGTTGCCCGAGGCGCGCTACGACGTCGAGCCGCCGCAGCAAGGCGAGATTACCAGCGTCGTCTTTCGCAAAACCGATGCCCGGGTCGAGGAGTATCCCCTCCCGCGCAATCCCCTTCTGTAGACAAGCATCGCGCCGTTGGGCGAGGTGGCTAGAAACTTCCTCCAGCAAGTCGTCGTACTCGGTCAGCGACTGCATGGTTTGTGGCGTGCCGCGCATGTGCATGAGGCAAACATCGAGCCCTAACTCGGCCACGGTATCCAGGGCCTCGGGATCGAAAGTGAGGGCGCTGACATCGTTGATGAGGGTCACGCCATGGGCATGCGCCGCGCGCATGACTGCTGCCTTGCGCGTATCCACCGAAATGGGCAAGGGAATCTCGGCACGAATGGCGGCAAGGGCAGGCAGCAGGCGATCGAGTTCCTCCTGCACGGGTAGCTCACGGGCGCCGGGACGAGTCGATTCGGCACCCAGGTCGAGAATATCGGCCCCCTCTTCCCAGAGCCGTCGGGCATGGGCGAGGGCGGCGGCGACGCCAAGGTGGCTACCACCATCGGAAAAGGAATCGGGAGTGAGGTTCACGATGCCCATGATACAAGAACGCCCCTGCAACCAGGGGCGTCGTTGCGCGACCACGGCAGGACTCAAACGGGATGTTCTCCTGGATTGAGCTTTGGCAGGTTGCTCGGCACCTGTTCGGGGTTGCCCATTCCCCCAGTACCCGTGGTAACCGGACTACCGCTATCCTGCGGCGGCCGCGGATCCCGGCCAGCCATCAAATCGTTGACCTGATTGGCGTCCAGGGTTTCATACTTGAGCAGGGCCCGTGCCATCCTCTCGACGATTTCGCGATTTTCCTCGATCAGCTTACGCGCCACCTGATAACGCTCTTGGATGATGGCACGCACTTCCTCGTCCACGGTTTGCGCGGTGCGCTCCGAGACATTGCTGTGCTTGGTTATTTCTCGGCCGAGGAACATCTCTTCTTCCTTCTCGCCGATCACCATGGGGCCGATTTGCGACATGCCCCATTGGGTCACCATCTTGCGCGCCAGATCCGTGGCTCGCTCGATATCGTTACCGGCACCCGTGGTCATCTGGTTGAGGAAGACCTCTTCGGCAATACGGCCGCCCATCAGGATCGAGATATTGTTCAAAATCTCCTGCCGTTCGTAGTTGAAGCGATCCTCGGTAGGCAACTGCATGGTCAAACCAAGGGCGCGCCCGCGCGGGATGATGGTGACCTTGTGCACCGGGTCGGTACCCGGCAGGAGCTTGGCGACCACGGCATGTCCGGACTCGTGATACGCCGTAGTTTCACGCTGTTTGTCGCTCATCACCACCGATTTACGCTCGGCCCCCATCATGACCTTGTCTTTGGCATCTTCAAAGTCATGCATATCGACTAGGCGCTTACTTTTGCGCGCTGCCATCAAAGCCGCTTCATTGACCAGGTTGGCCAAATCCGCACCGGAAAAACCGGGGGTGCCGCGGGCAATGATCTTGGGGTCGACATCCGGGGCCAAGGGCACCTTACGCATGTGCACCTGGAGGATCTGCTCGCGACCACGAACATCCGGCAAGGGTACCGTCACTTGGCGATCGAAGCGACCTGGCCGCAAAAGGGCAGGATCGAGCACGTCGGGCCGGTTGGTCGCGGCAATGACGATGATGCCCTCGGTTCCTTCAAAGCCGTCCATCTCCACCAGCATCTGGTTGAGAGTCTGCTCGCGCTCGTCATTACCACCACCCAGACCCGCACCACGCTGGCGACCCACCGCATCGATTTCGTCGATGAAGATGATGCAGGGTGCGTGCTTCTTGGCCTGCTCGAACATGTCGCGTACGCGGGAGGCACCAACACCCACGAACATTTCGACGAAGTCGGAACCAGAGATGGAGAAGAAAGGCACCTTGGCCTCGCCAGCAATGGCGCGGGCGAGCAAGGTCTTACCCGAACCCGGGGAACCCATGAGCAGGACACCCTTGGGAATCCGCCCACCAAGACGCTGAAACTTTTGTGGGTCGCGTAGGAAGTCGACGATCTCTGCCACTTCTTCCTTGGCTTCTTCGACGCCGGCGACATCCGCAAAGGTGATTTTGTTGTTTTCCTCACTGAGCATGCGCGCGCGGCTGCGGCCAAAACTCATGGCCCCACGACCACCGGCACCGCCACCACCCATCTGCCGCATGAAGAAAATCCACACGGCAATGAGGAGAAGCATGGGGAACCAATTGATCAGAAGCGCCAACAACAGGGATTGCCCCTGGGGCGGCTTGACGTCGATCTTGACCCCAGCGGCAAGCAATTGCGGCACCAGCTGGGTGTCATTCGGGGGCGTGTACACGCTGAACTGCTGCCCCGAACTCAAGGTGCCCTTGAGGTGGTTGCCGTCCATGGTGACATCCACCACCTGCCCTTGCTTCACACTGTTGATGAAGGTCGAGAAGTTCATCGCCTGCGCTGGCGTTGAAGTCGACGAGTTGAGATTTTGGAAGACGAAAACGAGGATCACCCCGATCGCCACCCACAAAAGTACGTTTTTGAAAACGTTATTCATTCCCTCACCTCCCCCGTAGGGAGTTTAGACTGGGTACAAGTGACCCCAATACCTGCGATCTTAGACCTCTGCCAAGAGCCTGACAATACTACAAACCGCGTGAATCGGTAACGACACGATCACTGGGTTCCTCCAACGGTCAGGTCGCGAATCTTCAGGGTCGGCTGCCCGACCCCGACCGGAACGCTTTGACCATCCTTTCCGCAAGTCCCCACCCCTGGATCTAGTTGGAGGTCGTTGCCGATCATTTCAACTCTGGTCAGCACATCAGGACCATTTCCGATCAAGGTCGCTCCCTTCACCGGCCGCGTGATCTTGCCGTTTTCGATCAAGTAGGCCTCGGAAGCCGAAAAAACGAACTTGCCACTGGTGATATCGACTTGCCCACCGCCAAAGTTGACGGCGTAGAGCCCTTTTTTGACACTAGCGATGATTTCCTCCGGTGGCAGCTGCCCGGCCCGCATGTAGGTGTTGGTCATACGCGGCATAGGTAAATGGGCGTAAGACTCGCGCCGCCCGTTACCAGTCGACGCCACGCCCATGAGGCGGGCGTTGAGGCTGTCCTGCAGGTAACCGCGCAGAATGCCGTCCTCGATCAGCACGGTGCATTGGGTGGGGTGGCCCTCATCGTCGAGATTGAGGCTGCCGCGGCGCCCCGCCAAGGTGCCGTCATCGACCACGGTCACCCCTGGTGCGGCCACCCGCTGGCCGATACGGCCGGAGAAGGCACTGGTGCCCTTGCGGTTGAAGTCGCCCTCGAGGCCATGACCGATGGCTTCGTGGAGCAGAATTCCCGGCCAGCCGGGGCCGAGGACGACTTCCATGCTCCCTGCCGGGGCCGGCTCCGCCTCGAGATTGACCAGCGCCTGGCGCACGGCCTCGCGAGCATAGGACTCGGCCAGATCGCCAGCAAGAAATTCGCGGTAATCGTGTCGCCCACCGCCACCGGCGCTGCCTTGTTCGCGGCGACCATTCTCCTCGGCAATGACGGTCACGTGCAGGCGCACCAAGGGGCGCAGATCGGCCGCAAGACTGCCATCCAGACGCGCCACGAGTACTACTTCGTAGCGTGCTGCGAGGCTGGCCATGACCTGCACGACGCGCGGATCGGCAGCGCGAGCCACGGCTTCCAGGCGTTCGAGGAGGGCGATCTTTTCGCGGTTGTCGATACTGGCCAAGGGGTCGACGGCCGGGTAGAGCTGCAAACCGCCGCGGCTACGCCACTGCATGGCGCGCTCCTGCCCGGGGTGGTGGACAATGCTGCGCGCGGCCTCGGCAGCACCGAGGAGGGCATCGACGGCTATTTCGTCGGAGTAGGCGAGCCCTTGACGTTCGCCGCAAATGGCGCGCACCCCGACTCCCTGTTGGATGCTGTGACTGCCGGACTTGACCACCCCTTCTTCGAGACTGAAGGATTCGCTACGGCTATATTGAAAGTACAAATCGGCATCGTCGAGGGCACGTCGGCTCAACTGTGCAAAGACGCGTTCCAGGGCCGACTCGTCGATGCCCGCAGGCCGCAATAAGTTTTCGCGGGCAAGATCGAGGGCGGTTTCGGTCATGTGAGAAATTCTCCGGCAGAACGGTTACTTGGAAGTATGCGCTCGCCAGCCACATAGAACAAGTCTAAATTGGCCTCTATCCATACCCAGATATCCACAGGCATCCCCCGCTCATCCACAGCTTGTCAACACTATATATAGTGTTGACAGCCGGGTTCAGATAACTATATTTTGTGGAAGATCGCCAAGGAGAAAGCCCATGCCCAACTCTGCACCAGCCCTCGTGTCGGACCCAAACGAAGTGCAACACCGCGTCATCCGTCGCAACGGCGCCTTAGTTGCTTTTGACGCCAGCAAGATTCACCTAGCCATGACCAAAGCCTTCCTCGCCGTTGAGGGCAGTGGCAGCGCCGCCAGCGCCCGGGTACGGGAACAGGTGTCTCGCCTCACGGCGCAGGTCATCAGTGCGCTTGCCCGGCGCCAGCCCGGAGGCGGCACCTTTCACATCGAAGACATCCAGGATCAGGTCGAGTTGGCCCTGATGCGCGCCGGCGAGCACGAGGTGGCGCGAGCGTACGTGCTCTATCGCGAAGAGCGCGCCCGGGAACGGGCCCAGCGGCAGCGGCAGGAATCGCCCACCAGCACCGAATATCAGGTGCGACGGGCCGATGGCAGCAGCCAGCCCTTGGATCGCGAGCGTCTGCGCGCGGTCATCGAAGAGGCCTGCAGCGGTCTTGGTGACGCGGTTTCGGTAGAAACCATCCTGCAAAACACGGTCAAGAATCTCTACGATGGCATCAGCGAAGAAGAGCTGTTTCAGGCGCCCATTCTCGCCAGCCGCGTTCTGATCGAGCGCGACCCGGCCTATGCCTACGTTTCGGCGCGCTTGCTCCTCGATCGCATCCGCCGCGAGGTTCTTGGCGAGCCCTGCACCCAGGCACAGATGGCCGAGCGCTATGCCGACTATTTTTGCGACTACATCGCCACCGGGATCGAGCACGAACTGCTCGACCCGCGGCTCGGGCAATTTGATTTGCAGCGAATCAGCGCCGCCTTGCGCCCGGAGCGCGATCTGCAATTCCAATACTTGGGTCTACAGATTCTTTACGATCGCTATTTTTTGCATGTGCGCGAGCGGCGTATCGAGTTGCCGCAGGCCTTCTGGATGCGTGTGGCCATGGGGCTCGCCGTCGCGGAAGTCGATCGCGAGGAACAGGCCATCGCCTTCTATGAAGTCCTCTCCCGCTTTGACTTCGTCAGCTCCACGCCTACCCTCTTCAACTCGGGCACCCTGCGTCCGCAGCTGTCGAGCTGCTTCCTGACCACGGTAGCCGACGATCTCGACGGCATCTACGAGTCCATCAAGGACAATGCCTTGCTATCCAAATTCTCGGGCGGTTTGGGCAACGATTGGACGCGGGTGCGCGCCCTCGGTTCTTACATCAAGGGCACCAACGGCAAGAGTCAGGGCGTTGTCCCCTTCCTCAAGGTGGTGAACGACACCGCGGTGGCGGTAAACCAGGGTGGCAAGCGCAAGGGTGCGGTCTGTGCATACCTCGAAACTTGGCATCTGGACATCGAGGAATTTCTCGAGCTGCGTAAGAACACTGGTGATGATCGCCGGCGTACCCACGACATGAACACTGCCAATTGGATTCCTGATCTGTTCATGGAGCGCGTAGAGAGTGGCGGCGACTGGACCTTGTTCAGCCCCAACGACGTGCCGGATTTGCACGATCTCACCGGCGACGCCTTCCGCAGCCGCTACGAGGCCTACGAGCGTATGGCCGACGCCGGGCAAATCACCCTTTTCAAGCGTCTTCCCGCCCTGCAGCTGTGGCGCAAGATCCTGACCATGCTTTTCGAGACCGGGCATCCTTGGATCACCTTCAAGGACCCCTGCAATTTGCGCAGCCCGCAGCAGCACGTGGGCGTGGTGCACAGTTCCAACCTCTGCACGGAGATCACCCTCAACACCAGCGACAAGGAAATTGCCGTCTGTAACCTGGGTTCCGTCAATCTGCTGGCACACCTGCGCCTGCCCGCGGAGGAAGAATCCACTGCGCTGCGCACGCAAATGAGCGCCGAGGAGATCCTTGCCTGCATCGACGGCGAGAAGCTGGCGCGCACCATTGGTGTTGCCATGCGCATGCTCGACAACGTCATCGACATCAATTACTACGCCCTAGCCAAGGCGCGTAACAGTAATCTGCGCCATCGCCCGGTGGGCTTGGGGCTGATGGGCTTTTCCGATGCCCTCCTCGCCCTGCGTATTCCTTACGCTTCGCCAGCGGCGGTGGAATTTGCCGACATCAGCCAGGAGCTCATCAGCTACCATGCCATCGACGCCTCGGCCAACTTGGCGCGGGAGCGCGGCGCCTACCAGAGCTTTGCGGGCTCCCTCTGGAGCCAAGGCATTCTGCCCATCGACAGTATCGAGATTTTGGCGCGCAGCCGTAGCCAAGGAGTCGATCTCGATCGTACCCAACATCTCGATTGGTCGGGCTTGCGGCAAAAAGTGCAGGGCGGCATGCGCAACAGCAATTGCTTGGCCATTGCTCCCACGGCAACGATTTCCAACATCGTTGGCGTGAGCCAGGGTATCGAGCCGATCTACCAGAACCTTTACGTGAAATCGAATCTCTCGGGCGAGTTTACCGTGGTCAACGAGTTCCTGGTTCGCGACCTCAAGCGCCTGCATCTTTGGGATGAGGTAATGGTCAACGATCTCAAGTACTTCGATGGCTCGGTTCTGCCCATCGATCGCATCCCGAGCCAGCTCAAGACCCTCTATGCCAATGCCTTCGAGATCGACCCGCAGTGGCTCGTAGAGGCGGGAGCGCGGCGGCAGAAGTGGCTCGATCAGTCCCAGAGTCTGAACTTGTACTTTAGCCAACCCTCGGGCAAAAAAATTGACGATACCTATCGTCTTGCCTGGCGGCGCGGCATCAAGACCACCTATTACCTGCGCTCTCTTGGGGCTACGGCGGCAGAAAAATCTACGGTGCAAACCGGCACCCTGAATGCCGTTCCGGGCAGCCTCAAGGCCTGCGCCATCGACGACCCCAGCTGCGAGGCCTGCCAGTAAGGCGGCCCTGACCCAGGAGAATTCCATGCTCGATTTTGCCGAAGAAAACCCAAAGACCATAACCCTGCCGGCCTACCATGAGCAGCGCGGAGCCGCTTCCGAAGCGGGCATTCAGGCGAGTAGCCTGGCCCGGGTGCGTGCCGAGGACAAGCGCATCATCAACGGCAGCGCCGATGTCAACCAACTGGTACCCTTCAAATACCAGTGGGCTTGGGACAAATACTTAGCCGCCTGCGCCAACCACTGGATGCCGCAGGAAGTGCAGATGGCTCGCGACATCGCCCTTTGGAAAGACCCCAAGGGGCTGAGCGAAGACGAGCGCCGCATCGTCAAGCGCAATCTGGGCTTTTTCGTTACTGCCGACAGTCTGGCGGCGAATAATATCGTGCTCGGCACCTACCGCCACATTACCGCGCCCGAGTGTCGCCAGTATCTGCTGCGCCAGGCCTTCGAAGAAGCTATCCACACCCACGCCTACCAGTACATCGTCGAATCTTTAGGGCTCGATGAAGGCGAAATCTTCAATATGTACCATGAGGTTCCCTCGGTACGCGCCAAGGATGACTTTCTCATCCCCTTCATCGAAGTCTTGGCAGACCCCAACTTCAAGACCGGCACCACCAAGAACGACCAACTGCTGCTGCGCTCCCTCATCGTCTTTGCCACCATCATGGAGGGAACCTTCTTTTATGTTGGTTTCAGCCAGATCCTGGCCATGGGCCGGCAGAACAAGATGGTTGGGGCGGCGGAGCAGTATCAGTACATCCTGCGCGACGAGTCGATGCACTGTAATTTCGGCATCGACATGATCAACCAGATCAAGATCGAAAATCCGCACCTCTGGACCGAGGAATTCCAGGAAGAGATCATCGACTTGATTCGCAAAGGGGTGGAGCTGGAGTGTGCCTACGCCGACGACACCATGCCGCGCGGGGTGCTGGGACTGAATGCGCCAATGTTCAAGGAGTACGTTCACTACATCGGCAATCGTCGTCTTAGCCAAATTGGCCTCAAACCGCAGTGGGAAGGCGTGCAGAACCCCTTCCCGTGGATGAGCGAGATGATGGACCTGAAGAAGGAAAAGAACTTCTTCGAGACCCGGGTTACCGAGTACCAAACCGGCGGCGCCCTCAGCTGGGACTAATGCCGATTTGCGCTGCATAAGTTCACAAACCTTTGGCACTTCTTTGGCGAGGGAGGAGTGCCATGCAGGTTCAACATGTCGGGTACCGGATCCGGGGGTTTTACCGGGTAG